>CAYTVP010000001.1:0-12210 GCA_964441675.1 uncultured Solibacteraceae bacterium
GCACCTTTCGATTACCATCGACGAGTACAGTTGGCGCATGGGTAATGCGCGCCAGGCCGACGGCAAGTTGTGCCGAAAGCTCCGCTGCCCCATCCTGCTCGTCATAACCGGTAACCAGCAACAACCTGTTGTTATCACCCATCAGAGCTGCCAGCCGGGCGGCCACCTGCAGGACCTTGCTGCCTACCTGGAAGCTTCGCGTGAGCTCGGTAGCTCCGATCTTGACGGGCGCCGAGGATTGCGGTTGAGCGTCGTCGACTAGTTGGCGGAGAAAGGTCATGACGTTAGAAAGCCCCATCGCGGGTGACGATTTTTACTACGGTCAGTACGAGAATCTTGAAATCCAGAAAAATTGTTCGCGTCTTGACATACTCGACGTCGAGGCGCATTGTCTCGTGAAAACTTAAGCGGCCGCGCCCGGAAATCTGTGCAAGTCCTGTAATTCCGGGCCGTACCTTGAACTTCAGGCGGCCTTCGCCGGCGTAGTACTTAAGCATCTCCGGTATTTCCGGTCTCGGGCCGACCAACGCCATCTCGCCGGTCAGCACATTCCAAAAATTCGGAAGCTCATCGAGCGTACTTTTGCGGAGCCATTCGCCTTGCGGTGTGACACGTGGATCGTGGCGTAGCTTGAACACCAGGTTCTTCAACTCGTTGCGATCGTACTTGTACCGGTACAACTCCGGCCAGCGCTCGCAGGCGTCGGCGTAGAGGGTGCGGAACTTGACGAATCGGAAGGGGACTTCGTCTTTCCCCATGCGCTGCTGCCGGAACAGGACCGGACCTGGCGTACCGCGCCAGATAATGAATCCCACGATCAGCATGATGGGAGCGGTCAAGACGATCGCCGTCAATGCAATGGCAACTTCCACAACCCGCAGGAAGAGAAAAGCGAAGCCGTTATATTCCCGGCCTAAAGAAAGTTCCTCGGTCGCTATAGGTTCTCTGATGGGAGCGCTAGCGGACATGATCCCCTTCCTGATGAACAGGTGAAATATTGCGCAAGATGATCCCACGCAGGCAGTACAAGTAACCTAAGGCCGACAGACCCACCAGTGTCATTCCCCGTGCTGATGAGCCTCGAGCCGGATTCCATTCCTGGAATGGGGCCATGACGGCAAAAGCCCCAAATGTTCCGGCTACAAGGCCGAACTCCTGAAGGGAACTGAGAGCCCACCGGCCCGCATGAGACCAACGGGTCACGCGAACCGCAACCACGAGTGCGAAAGCAACGAGCAGCGTCGCGGTAAGCCACGCGGGAATGCCTGTGGTGGGGACGGCGTAAAGAATTAGAACAAAAGAAACGATCGCACCGAATCCTGTTGCGGCGAAATACCACGCAGGCGCCGGGGAATTACCTTCTGCCGGAGGTTGGGGGCGCACAAATCGCGCAGCGAGAATCAACGCCGCAGACAAAGCGATCGAAAGCCAGTAATACGCTTCAGGTGCCTGATAGCCATTCTCATTGCCCTTCTGAAAGAACAAGAGAAGAACCAGGAAATAGGCAAGCGCAACAAGGGAAAGGGTCCGGTTCCGCAGCCACGGGACCGAACGCAGCTTCGGAAAAGGAAGTGATGCTGCCAGGATGGAAATCGCAATGCAGAATCCGGAATGAAAAAGCGTAAGCCCGATCGTCCAGACCCAGTTGACGCCCAGCGCGCGCCCGTGCGAGCCGAGTGGTCCGAGAGCGCGCCAGTTCGGATCGAAGAATGATTTCGCGCCGAGCCCTTCCTCGAGGATTCCGTAGGCTGCGCCGAGCAGCAGGATGCCGATCCAGCCGGAATTCCAGCGAACGGCAAGCTCCCGGATCAGCAGCGCTCCGCAGCCGTAGAGAAGCGCAAAAAGCACAAAAACCCACGGGATGAAAAACACATAGGGAGGCGCGGAACTGGTGATCAGCTCGCCGGCCATCGGAGCAATGACCAACAGGCTAAGCGCAGGCTTCCACCCTCCAGTTTGTCGCCCGAGATTTGCTTTTGAGATCATTGTCAGGCGGAAGCGGCAGACGCCATTACCTCGGGCATCACAGGAGCGGGTGCTATCGGGATACCCAGTTCTTTCGCATCCAAAAAAGGCCGGCAGTCGATCAGGCCTTGCGGCGTGACGATCGCGCGGTCCAGAGAAATCTTCGATTCCACCCGGGTGTTCGCAAATACCAGTGAGTTCGCGATGTCGATCGGTTCCACAATCTCCACATCCCGGCCCACCACGCTGTTGATGACGCGCGCATGTGCCGGCATTTTGAGGTTTTCCTCGACAGCCGAAGTCGCCCGCCGCTTTTCCTGTAAGTGAAAGATGTTGGCACGCAGCAGATCGGCCGGCGCCGTCAAGTTGATGTCCTGCGAGATCACGTTGGCTATCCGAACGGGATAACCATCGTCGATCAACACCTGGATGGCGTCGGTCAGCTCGTATTCGTCGCGCAACGCCGTTCGCGGCGTGCGACGAATCGAATCGAAGATCGACGGACTGAACAGATACACACCCACGCCCTTTAGCCGGTTCGGCGCATGCCGCGGTTTCTCGATCACTCGCGAAACGCTGCCGTCCGGGTTCTGCAGGATGGCGAAGTTCAGGCGGATCGCACTCGGGTTCGGCTCCTCGCGCGTGGCGAGGACGGCGCCGCATTCGTGCTGCTCGAATGTTTCAAAGATCTCGTTGAAACGGTCCGGTACGAAGTAGATATCTCCGAGAAACAGAAGAAAAGGATGGTCGCCAATCTGCTGCTCCAGCAAGCCTACGGCATGGCCGATGCCGATCATCTTGTTTTGTTCGACATAACGAATCTGCACGCCGTAAGCGCTGCCGTCTCCGAGCGTTTTGGCGATCTCGTAGCCCTTGTGGCCAACTAGAACCGCCACATCTTGAATTCCCATGGACGCCATGAACCGGATATGGCGCACGATGAGCGGTACGTTGCAGACCGGCAGCAGTGGTTTCGGAAAAACTTCGCTGAAGGGCTGCATCCGGGCGCCGTGGCCGGCGGCTAGAATTGCACCCCAATATTTTGGCTTGCTCATGACTTTTCCCCCGCGAACGTTGGTTGTTTCTCAATGCGCACAATGAGCCATGGATTCAATGGCGAACCGCGCAGAACCTTGACTTTTGAGACCAGTTGGAACAAGGCGCGAATCGGAGCTGCCAGGATGCGTCCCTTCAGAGTCTTTTTGCTATTGGTGAAATTCCAGTACTGCTCAACCGGCATCGCCGTTACCCGAACGGGACAAAACCGGGAGAACATGCGGCGGTAGTCTCCGGTGGAGAGCAAAAGCCGGTCCCAGGGCATCGTCGGACGAACCACGGGTTTACCGGCCTGGTGGCCGTGGAAGATATCAAACGGGAAGAACCGGTTGGGATTGCAACTGAAAACGCGCCCTCCCGGCTTCAGCACTCGCGCCACCTCCCCGGCAAGCGCCAGGCGTTGTTCATAGAAATCCGGCGTGGTGTTGAAGGTGACTCCCTCGACGCCGACGTGCGGGAACACGCATCCGCAGAAAACCGCATCGAATGTTGAATCCGGAAATGGCATGTGCTTCCCGTTGCCGGCGATGAGACGCTCCGGGTAGCGGCGCCGGGCCAGCCATTGTGCGGAGCGTTTTCCGTTGTCGATGCCCACGGCCCGGAAGCCGGCCTCCGTGAGCGCATCCACGTCGGCGCCAACGCCGCAGCCAAGCGAGAGGATCGTGATGTTGCGCCAGTCCGGCCATTCGTTCCGGAACAACGGAGCCCAGTATCTCCCGGCAGTCTCTTGATTGGTCGCTTCCTCATTGCATACGGCACACTCGGGTGTGTCGTCGTCGTACCGGTCGCCTACGATCAAATCGGGCAGGCCGCCGGCCAGAGGGTACTCCGAGCTGCAACCCTCACATCGGAAGGATTCGGCTTTGCGGCTCAACGGCGCTTTGCAGCGCGGACAAACCAGCGGAACCGGGCAGTCGCGAAGATGGGTTGCCGTAGAAGTCATGCTGTTTTCTCCATCCGGCTTTTCAGCCACAGAGCCGTTAGCAGGACGGCGGCCCGCAATGACAGGGACGCGGCGGTTATCAGGCTCGAAGGATTCCACGGGCTCAACCCGCGACGCTCGCAGTGAAAGCGATACGCGCCACGGCTGAAATCGAGAATGTGCCACCGCCGCACAGCATAGGAACGTTTGCCGCCGCCCTGCCCCTCAAAGTGGCGCACCTGGGCAGCCGGTTCGATCCAGGTTTGGCGGCCGAGCCGCGATAGGCGGAAACAGAATACCGATTCGTGCCAGTAGTAAAAATTCTCGGGAAATCCACCTACCGAGAAAAAGTCCTCCCGGCGCACCAGCAAACACGGCGTTCCGGTCCAGTCGACGCGGAACGGAACGCCCGCTTCGAGCTCGTTCTTGAACAGGTATCTCCGGATTACCTGTGAGTCCGGAGCCAGGCGACTCAAGAGCGACCGGCGGCCGAGAATCGCGTTGTACCATTCCGGGAAACGCCGGGCTGACCACTGATCAGTGCGATCCGGATTGAGGAGACGGCAGCCGACTACCGCCGCGCCGGGTTCCTGTTCGAGAAAGTAAGCCATCTTGGCGATGGCATCCGGATCTACTTCCGTATCGTTGTTCAGGTGAAGCAGAAACCGGCCTTCGGCTATCTGCGACCCTTGATTCGCAGCGGGGCAGAAATGCCGGTTGGCCTCATTCGCGACAACACGGACTTCCGGAAAATCCCGTCGAACCATGGCAACGCTGTCGTCCCTGGATGCGTTGTCCACGTAGATGATCTCGTGCGAATACCCGCCCCAATCCGATGCCCGGAGTGATTGGAGACAGTTCGCCAGCAGCCGGCGCGTGTTCAACCCCACGATCACAACCGAAATATCGACCCCGCTCACGCGTGTTGTTCCTTTCCCGCGGTGGCTGGCAATGCCGGGAGCCGGCGCGCTGCCATCCACATCACCCAAACGATTCCCGCAATGAACCACCATCCCTTCAGCGGATAGTGAAAGACTTCGCTTTGAATTCCGTAAAGCGGTATGCAGACCAGCATGATCTGCGCCGCGACAAGAAACCAATACTGTTCCGATTCGCCGGGCATCCTGCGAAAACGCTTCGCCGCCCGGAAACTGGCAGCGATCACAGTTGCGACGAAGGCCCAATGCAGAACCCAGCCGATGACTCCGACTTCCACCATCGTCCAGACAAATTCGTTGTGAGCGGACGCCTTCAATCCGTCGGGAGTAATGCGGCCGCCCAGCTCATCGGTGATCATGGCCGGGATAATGTCCTGATTTCCGACGCCGATTCCGAGCAGCCAATGTTCGTTCAGAATGTCGAGAGACTTGTCGAGCATTTTGAAACGAATCCGGATTGCGTTCGACTTCTCAGCTGAATACAACTGCATGTTGAAGGCGCGCATGTAGATGTCCGACGGTATGAATGGCACCGCCGCCAGACCGGCAAGCACAACCGCTACGACCGCTGGCGTGCGCAGATCCCACATTCCCCGAAAAATCGAGATGGCCAGCATGAGGCCAGCGATGATGAAAGTGAACCGGGTATTGCTGATGAAGATGCCGTATACGCAAATGCCCAGAAGAACGAACCAGAAAAATTTGACCGCGCTCCTCTTCCCGCGAGCAATCCAGGCGAAGAAAGGAATGGTCATCGCGAGATTGAGACCGAAGAGTCCGGGATGGGAAGTAGTCCCGTAAGCGCGCTTGACGCGCATGCCGAGAGTGCCGGTTTCCGCATCGTCTTCGACCACGCCGGTAAAGCGCTGACTTGTGGCGCCCATCTGGCTTTCTTCTACGGTGGAGCCAAAGTGGTACTGATAGATGCCATAAAGGGCCGAAGCGCCGCTCGATAACAACCAGATCATAACCGCCACGCGAATCAGGTCGAAGCGCGTCACAAGATTGACGATCAAAAAGAAGAAAAGCAGATTGCCGAGAATGCGCTGCGAATCGCGGATCGCATCGGGTTGTTGCAGCGCCCACCCGATTCCGGCAAGGGCAATCAGCGTGTATCCCGCGTAGAGCCAGAATGCCAGACCAGCCCGCAGCTTACGGCGGAAAATCAGAACGTGAAAGAAAAGCCCGCCCAGTCCCAGGACGCCGACAATACGGCTCAATGAGATGGTGAAGGAACTGAAATCTTCCGTGATCCGCCCGATCCGCTCGAGCGGCAGCGAAAACGCTACTGCGAAAAGCGCGATGTCTGTGGAAAGCAGCATCGCCACGGTTACAACCAGACCCGCGGCCGCGCCGAGTCCGATCCAGGGAGAAAACTGTGCCGATGCGACGGCTGCTCCGCCGGCGATGGGGATCGCTGTCAGCGTCGACCACAGCATGGTTTTCCAACCGGGCCGCCCGAGGCTGGTTTCTGTTGCGACGTCTGTCAGGGCGGCGACGGACATCTACGATCTCGTTTCTTCTGCCAATACCGGCGCTCTTGCTTCCACCGTCCCCAAATATTCGATCTCCGGAAGCAGCACGAGATCGTCGGGAGTTCGAATGCGGTCATTGAGGCTCTCGAGCAGAGCCGCAATTCCCACGCCGAGAATCAGCCCCACCGGGAGGAGGATTCCCATGATGAACAGCTTTCGCGGATAGACCGGCTCGATCGGAAGGCCCGGCCTCGCGATGATGCTGACATTCGCCAGCTCGTGCGAGTCCAGGTCCTCGCTCATCCTCGCTTCGCTCATTCGCTTGGAGAGCGTCACGAACGATTGTTCGGCGATACGGTAATCGCGTTCCACCCGCTCGAACTCGTCGGACGCGGAATCCAGAGCGGCCAGCGTGGCATGCGCTTCGCCGATCTGCTGTTGAACCTGCCGGATTTGCGTGCGCAGTCCGGCGATGGCAACCTGGCGTTCCTCGATACCCTTCTCGAATTCTTTCCGCAGCGGATTATTCTCCGACGTCGAAGCCGATCGCAAAGTCTCCTGTTCGCGCTTGAGCGAGTTCTCGAGCGCAGCGATTTCGGCTTCGATCTGCTTCACCGATTCGGATTCCGGCTGATACCGGCCCAGTAATTTTGCGCGCTCCATTCGAAGATTCGTAATTCTCTCTTTGAGAGATTGAAGTGAAGGATTGAGCGTGAACGTTTCTTCCTTTGTCAGCGTCACCGGCATTTGAGCCAGATTTGCCTTCATGCTTCGCTGTTCTTCGTCCAGCCTGCGAAGCTGGCTTTCGAGCTTGCCCCGCTCGCCTTCGAGATCCACAAACCGCTTGAGAACCAGGCTGCGCTGCTCCTCGGCCTGAGTGAGACCGCGAGCGCCCCGAATCTTTGCGCGCTCGGCAACAAGCTTCTGAAGCTGGTTCCTGTAGGCCTGCGTCTGATCGACGTAGTAATCCCGCGCCGCCTCGTTGCGCCGCACCTCGGAGCGAAGCTTCAGATAACCGGCCAGAATTTCATTGGCGGTATCGACCGCAAGCTCCGGCGAAGGAAGACTGAGCTTCATCACCAGAACGTCGGATTCCTTGACGGGTTCCACTTTCAGGGAATCCGCGACGCCGACCAGTACCTGCTCCCGCAACGGCAACCGTTTCTTCAGGTTGAGCGCGTAGATGACCTCCTTGTACATGTCCTTGGCAAAACGGGCAGTCTTCTTCAACAGGTATTTCGGATAGCCCCAGATACTGTCGGGCACCCGGAGTACACTCTTGAACCGGTCGGGGCCGATCGTGTCGACCGCGGCTTCCACCAGCTGGGGCGAACTCAACATCTGTACTTCCGAGTTGATGTCCTGGATCCGGACGCCCTGGCTGAGCAGGTTGCCGTTCACGATCGTCGTCGGCGCCTCGGTGGTCTCGCGGCCCACCTTTACCAGAACGAGCGCGCGCGTTTCGTAGAGCTCGGTGAAAAACACCTGGAGAACACCCCAGCCGGTAATCAGTGTTACCAGGAAGACCGCCAGAATTAGCCAGCCGTACCGGCGCACGAGAGGCACCACGGTGCCCCAGCTGAGAGAGTTTCGTTCGGTTTCGTTGAAATACTGCATCGGCTTAAAAGGGAGGAATTACCGTCCCGGGGAGGTTCTGCCAAAGGTACGTAAATCCCGCGTTCATATTCAGCGGGATGAGCTGGCGGATATGTTGATCCACCCATCGATCGGCGCGCGCGATCTTGGTCTCGGGAACCAGAATGACGTCGAAGGGCTGCAGCGCCAGGAGCGCGTCTTGTGTCGGCTGCTTATTCTCGAAGAGCTTGATTTCCCGCTGCGCCGGTTTCCCGTCGGACATCCTTCGGACCAGCACGGCGCGGTTGCGGTTGCCGCGGATCGTAACACCGCCGGCTTCGTTGATGGCCGCTAACACCGACATCGTGGAGGTCAGCTGGATCGTTCCCGGCCGGGGTACTTCGCCGGTGACGTACGCCTTCTGTGCACCATAGGCCCGAATCTGTACGCTTGCCCGGGGAGTCTTGAGAATCTTTGCGTACTGTTCCTCAAGATCCCGGCAAACTTCTTCTACCGTCTTTCCGGCAAATTGGACATCGCCGATCAGCTGGAGGGAAATGCGCCCGTCGGGCCGGATCACGACGTTCTGCTCGTTGATTTCCGGGTTGTAGAAGAACCGGACATCCACCGTGTCTCCGAACTGAAGGCGGTATTCTGCCGGAGGTGTGGCCGGGGCCGCCGTCTCCTGCGTTCGAGCGGGGACGACCGCCAGTATCACCGCTAGAATCAAGGCCACGACCGCGAGGATTGCGCCCGAATATTTCATGCCGCGGGTACCGTCCCCTTCGTGGAGCTTGCCCACTGGCTCCCATCCGGATCACGCCGCAAAAGCGAGTAAGCCAGTATCTGATAGAGAGCTAGCCGTAGCAGAGCACACATCGAGGTAATAGTGGCGGCAACTGCCGCTCCGTTACGCGGAACTGCGAGAACATATGCGGCAGCCGCAATCGGAATGGTCAGCAGATCCGCAATCAGCAACACTTTCGGGTGCGTGTAGAGGAGCAACGGAATCGTTACCGGAAAATTGATGAATGCAACAAGGCCCGTAGGCAGCAGCAGCAGACTTACGGTACTTGCCCGCTGATAGGCTTCGGGCAAAATCCAATCGCCCAGCGGTCCGGCGCTCAGCCATGCAACGAGAAACAGACCAATCGCCGCGCCGGACAGCAGCAACTGATACCGGCCATAAACTTTGACGAGCTTTCCTTCACGCCACATGGGTAAAATGCGCGGGCTGAGCACCGCGGCGGCATATGTTCCCAAGAGCTGCGGCAGCAATGCAAACATCTGCGCGGTGCCGTAGATGCCGGCCTCGGCAACCCCTCCCCACGCGGACACGAAGAACATGTCCATGCGGCTGACAAACGATCCTGCAATCACAGCCGGCAGATACCAGCGAAGAACGCCAACCAGTTCTCTTGTGGCGTTCCGGCTGTAGGGCACGGCGAGCACTGCCCGGGACGCCGTCAACAGACCCGCGACGGTTACTCCCGTAGCCGCGAGGAAGTAGATTCCCAAAATGTGTTCCGGAAAGACTGGGCCGAAGGCGACGAGCAGCAGGCAGATCAAACCGAATCGCGTGAACGTGTGGACCAGATCAGTCACGCCATAGGCCACAAAGCGCCGCTCAATTTGAAAGTGCACTTGCATGGAACGGAACATCAGGAGTCCTACAAGAGCGGCATAGGAAGCGAGAAGAACAGTTCCCTGATTCGGGTCTTGAAACAGTGCCTGGCTTAAGAACGGCGCGAAGAGCACAAGCGGCACAAGCAACACCAGGCTGCCCACCGGCTTCAGGTATAGCCCGGCCTTCTCAACTTGGCGCGCCAGCTGAACATCGTTCGTCGCGTAGAGTGGTGCAAGCCGGAAGATCGCCATATCAATTGCCGAGCCCAGGACAGCGTCGAGCAGCAAAATGCTCGTCAGGCAAACGGAAAGAATGCCGAATTGCGCGGGCCCGAGAAAACGAATCAGCACCAGCGACAACGCCAGCTGGCTGATGCCACCCAGCACCTTCGGAACCGCTACGCACAGAATCTCGAACCACGTCGATTTCGATGGATGCGTGCGAAGCGTATTGGATGAACCCACTTGTAACGTTTCCCTTTTCCGGAACGGCCATCCGTTCGAACGCGCATTCCGGATACTTCGTACGAACTCGATCTGCATTGGCTGATCCAGCCAGATAGTGGCTTGCGGGCTCTCTGAATCCCCTCAGCATTGGCGCATCCACACGTTGAGCTTGGTTGGTGTCCATCCGTCCCGCGTTATCGTCCGCACCACCTTGTGCGTTTTACGTACCTACCCCGCTACGTTCCGCCGCGATGTTTGACCCGGTTCAAGGGCTTCGTTGGCCTCAAAATAGACCGCCACCGGCATGCTAGGGGGAAAAACTAATAGGGGATCATAGTGCCACTTTAACGATATGTACGTCAAGTCACTTAGAGCTACGTCCCGTTCATTGTCATTAGGGTACTTCCGTTTGAGTTTCATGGGCTAAGTCCTAATTCTGAAACCGGCCGCCAGGAGATGCTTGGCGAGGCTGTACCCGCTGTTTCAGGCACTCTGGAAGTGGGGAATGCATAATCCTGACCAGTAGTAAGGGGTAGCCACAAGGAAACCCTCACTGCGATGGCGGAATCAGAGATTATTACAGAAGGAACAGTTCGTATATTGATCGAAAATGTTAAAAGTATTTATTTTTGTTTGTTTTGCGTTAGTATGCGGAAACGCGCAGCCGAGAATTGCCTTTAACGAACCGGGGCAGCGCATAGAAGTACAGAATTCCCATTACGCGCTAGTACTAAATTTGGAAAACGGACACATTCTGGAACTCCGGGATGCTGCTAGCGGGAGAAATCTGACACTGGGCTCCCAAGGGGAGTGCCTTTGGACAGCAACAGTTGTTTCGGGTACCGATAACCGGTTCACGGGTGGCTGCGCCTACGCTCGTCAAGGCTCCAACGTGTTCCAGTATGAATGGCGCGCCGCAACATCTACACTACGGTTGATATATTCCAGCAACGATGGCACTAACCCAGGCGTCGTTGTTGACTTGCAGTTTTCAGACCAACCCTATTTCGAGATGCAGTTGCATCTGCGTAATCAGACCTGGGGAAGTATCGAGGGGATATCGGTTCCCGGCCCCCTGTTATTCTCCGACAGCGCCATTGAAGCGGCTTATTTGCCGATCCTGTTGCCGGGTGTCCGTCTTACGCCGGCTTTTTTCCGCACGAATCGGTCGGCGGCGGAAACCTATCCTTCACAGATTTGCTTTGCCGACTTTTTTGCGCTTGGGATTGGTGGCCGGATTCTCTCGATGTACACGGTCAATCCCGACGGACCGACGCAGCAAACTCTGCTGGGCCTGTTCGATAACGACCTTGGCATGGCCGGATCGACGATCAGCGCGCACCGGTTCGAAGCGGTTGTTCCGCCCGGAGGAAGCTACGATAGCCCGCGGGTCCGGATCCAGATCGGCAATAGCGTTGCCGAGGCACTGGCGTCATACCGGCAGAGCAACCGGATCGACCAGTATCCTTCGATTCAAGAAAAGCTCGGCGAGTCGTTTGCGGCAATCTCCCGCGCGCCCATGGTCCGGGCAGATTTTCAGTTGTTCAATCGCCCTTTTCAGGATTGGATCGCGGATCTTGACCGTGTGAAGGCGCCCGCGATTATCCATCCGGTGGGATTCCAGCCAGGCGGACACGATAAGAGTTACCCGGATCTTCTGCCTCCAAATCCTCGTTTCGGAACGACTACCGAATTCAAACAGTTTGCGGACGCGGCAGCCGCTCGGGGCATGATCGTCATGCCGCACACGAACTATTCCTGGTGGAGCCGCGATTCGCCCACTCTCCGTCCGCGCTCGTTAAGGCAGGTGGCATCGATGGCCGTTCATTTTCCGCGAGGCATTCCTCTATTCGAGGTCTATGGAAACGATCAGACGAGCAACGGCGGATTTGTCATGTCTCCTTCATCCAATGACGTGCGGTCGATCGTGCAACAGAAATGGGCAGAATGGAGGAGCGAAACCGGCATCACCCATCTACTAGTCGACCAGCTGGGGGCCCGCGCCGCAGTTCAGGACTACAATCCGCAGGCTTCGCGGCCATACGAGTATTACGACCAGTGGTTGCATCTGGTTCGTGGCGCGCCGGGATTCTCGTTTGCCACCGAAGGCGGCTGGGACCGGTTGGCCGGGCCTCTTTGGGCATTTTTCGGAAGTGCGATGTCCGGCAAGGATTCGAGGTCCAACCCGTCTGCGATGAAGTGGGGC
>CAYTVP010000001.1:12220-34643 GCA_964441675.1 uncultured Solibacteraceae bacterium
CCTCTCGCGACATGGTTATTTCACGACAAAGTACTTAGTTATCAGCACAACCTGGAATTCGCCACTTATACCGAAAACCCGGAAGCATTGGCATGGAACGTCCTATTCGGGTATATGCAAATTCACGCCTGGCCGGATACTCCTGGTCACATCCCCGCTCTGGAGTGGGTAGATCTGGCACGGGCGATCCAAAACTCGGTATCGTCGCGCCAAGCCGGAAAGCCTCTCACCGCGTTCTCCACCGACGGCGGCGGAGCGATGCACTCGAAGTTTGGCGACCTCGAGACAGTAGTGAACTGGAATCCGACTGAAACATATCCTACCGATATCGGAAGGATTGCGCCGACGGGATTCCTCAGCTTCACAGACGACCGTTCGTTGATGGCCGGAGTTTTTGTGGGCGAGTTCGCAGGGAATACGCTGAGCCCGGGAATGCACGGGTTTGTTGTGGAGCGCTCGGCGAATCTGGTCAGCGTGTCGCATCCGTTTGGCCCTGAGACAACTTTGTCGTTCGATGCGCCGGATGGCTGGGCGCCCGGCGACCCATTGACGGTGTCGGCTGTGGACCGCGGAAACAACCTTCTCGGTAATCTGGCGCCCGCGATGGACGGACGGCGCTTCGAAGTATCGGTTTCGCCGGTAAATGGATCGCGGCCTTCGAAGCTGCTGATTCAAGGCGGCGGTACTTTCGTACCAACTGACGGCGCCGCATCGCTGGTGGGTCCGGTCTCTCCCGGCGAGATCATCTCTCTCTATGGAAGCGGCATCGGACCGGAGCGCGAGATGTCCGTCCGCCTGGACAGCGAAGGCCGTATTGCTACCGACTTGGGGGGTATCCGCGTGCTATTTGACGGCGTTCCGGCGCCCCTGCTTTTTGTTTCGCGCAACCAGGTCAATGCGATTGTGCCGTACGCCGTGGCAAAGATCGATACCTCGATCGTTCAATTCGAGCGTGATGGCGTTCGCGGAGATTCGATTCAAGTTCCTGTCGTCAATGCGGTGCCGAGGATATTCACGGCTAATAGTGCGGGCACCGGGCAGGCAGCGGCGCTGAATCAGGACGGTAGTGCGAATTCGGAAGGAAATCCCGCGCAGCCGGGATCGGTGGTCGTACTGTACGGGACTGGCGGCGGGCTCGAACGCGTGTTGTCCGCAGATGGAGATCTGGCGTCAGACGCATCGCGGACAGTTCTCCTGGAAGTTGCAGCCAGCGTCGACGGCCGCCCTGCGGAAGTACTCTATGCCGGGGCCGCACCCGGGTTTGCGGGCATGCTTCAAGTGAACATTCGATTGCCTGCCGATGTCAGCGGAGGCAACTCAATTCCGGTGTCGATCAGCGCCGGCAAAGCATCGAGCCAGGCCTCGGTCACGATCGCGATACAGTAGCTTGTCCGCAACGCAAGTGCTGAAGCTTTAGTACTGAAGGCAAGCGTGGAACATAGGTAAACTCTCGGGTTTTCATTGAATCAGGCTAGAGCGCTTGGCTATACTGATGCGGCAAGACTGTCTTCGAAGCCGCCCATGTTACAAGTGGTCAGGTTTTTGTTCTGCTCGTTTGCTGCCGTCCATGCTGTCGCGGCGATCCGGTTGGAGCAGAACATACTAACTGTCGAAACCGCCTCCCTGGTGATGAAGCTGGATCAGGGCGCGGTTGTCTCGCTGCGCAATCGCCTATCCGCCGAGGAGTACATCGAACGCCCCGGTCCGCGTTGGCTGGACATGACGCACGGCGGGCTGGAAGATGCCGGAATCCCAGCCGATCCTCTGGAGCCATCGAGTTGGAGGCTTGCCAACGAGAACGGAATCGAGCGGGCGGTGCTCGAGGTGAGCGGCCCAGGCCGCGCAGTCACGATGACGATCGAGATAGCCAACGACGAAATCGTAGTCCGTCTGGCAGGACGATCGGATCATCCGGGCGTTATCAGCGTCACCTGGGGAATCTTTGGCCTACAGATGAATCCCGGTCATCTGGTCATCCCCGGCCAAGCAGGTACTTACTTCGACCATCGCAGCGACGTCGATATTGTCGGCCTGGATTATCCCGTGCATTGGGAACATCAGATGAGTATCTACGAAGGCGCCAAAGGGAGCCTTCTGCTGTATTGCGCGGATGAAGCATTGAGATACAAGAGGCTTCATGCGTCCCGGGAAGTCGGCGCGCTAGACATGGCGATCGAGCTATTTGCGACCGCGCCGTTTGGCGATGCGAAAGAAGTGGTCGAATCCGAGTGGCATCTTACGGCATTTTCGGGCGGGTGGAAGGAGCCTGCCGCCCGGTACAAGGCTCATATGAATGCTAAGTACCCGCCCGTTGAGGCTTCGGGCGCACGCGAGTGGATCCATCAGATCCGGGGCACTGTCATTTTTCTGACGAACGAGCTTGAATTGCTCGATCGTGTCGCCAAGGAGCTAATTCCGTCGCGGACGCTCATTCATCTGATTGACTGGCGAAAGCACGCTTTTGATATTTACTACCCGGATTATTCTCCTTCTGACGCCGCTAGGAAGTTTGTTGCTCATGCTCACGAGTTGGGATTCCGGGTCATGCTCCACACAAATGCATTTGGAGTCTCCGAAACTCACCCCTTGTACGCGAAGTTCTCCCGATTCCAGATGCGGCGCGCGAACACCCTCCAGCGGATCGGTTGGTTATGGGACGAATTTCCGGAGGGACATCCGAGGCGAGTGGCTTATATCTCCCCCGCGTCGGCGGAATTCCGCCGGGAATTCGTTGACAGTATTCGTTCCGCAATCGAAGAATTGAAGCCGGATGCCATACATCTGGACGCCGGTGGAGCCATAATCAACGACGGAAACGGGCTGGTGGATGGGATGAATTCCATGGAGGGTAGCATCCAACTCCACAAGGATCTGATAGCGGCGTACCCGGATATCGTTTGGGGCGGCGAAAGCACCAACGAGATTATCGGCCCGTACAACTGGCTGGCGCAGCGGTGGGCTTCCGACTATCCGGCGCATCCGATCGGAAACTACCTGATGGGCGATCAGGTTTTTTTCTATGGATTCCTCGATCAGCCAACTGCGGACGAGCCAGAGTATGTTCAGTATCTAAAGCGCTATGAATTGCAGGGCGTTTTGCCGGCCGTCGCGATCACAAGCGCGAGCGACCTTGGGGCGGATCGTAAGCATACATTTCAGCTCTTACGGCGGCTGCGGCGGTGGCAAGAAAAACAATACCGGCCCGACTGGTCTTCCGACTGGGGAACCTCGTTATTTCGCTTCCGAAGCGAGGACGGCAGCAGTTTAGCGGATGTAGAGGCTTCGGAAAATGTTGTACGGCTGGTCGAGGATGGAGAGACGCTCTACGAGCGTGTCCGGGGCCTCAATCGTGTCACAACCGAGCGATTCATAGATCGTTGGCCCGCATTCGATGAGTCGACATTGGTCGGGTTGGATCCCACGCGTGAGTACTGGCTAACACCGGACAGCCGGCCGGATTCATCGATCCATCTCCGGCAAATCCCCGCGAACTTTCGCGTGGGGACTGGCTCCCTTGTGCATCCCCGGTTCGGGTACTTCGAGTTGGAAGCAGCGAACCGCCCGTGGTTCGATTTCATTGCCGCTCTCGGGGCGGCCAAGAAGGGAACTCTTTACGAGGGCCGCGACTATGGTCTCGTCTTCGGAGCTTCCGTTTCGGTGGGACGTACAGTCGTCGGCGGAGAACAAAGGGAGGCCGCGCTGATCGCTTTGCCCCCCAGCCGCTGGAACTTCAATGGGGCGACCTTCGTGGAATATAAAGTTAACGTACCCGACGTTCCGAACATCGCACTCCATTTCGAAGCAGGTATCGCCGATTCTGATGGCCGCAGCGATGGAGTCCTTTTCGGGGTTCAATTGAACGGCTCGACTGTGTGGCGGCAAACAGTCGGTATGGGCGGGTGGGTGCCTGGTTCGGTTGACCTGACGCCCTTTGCCGGTACGGACGTGTTGGTTCGATTCCTGACCTACGCCGGGACCAGGCTGAACGCGTGGTATGACTGGGCTTGCTTTGCCAGCTTGCGGTTGGAGGCTGGATTCACGATGTCGTCCGCGTCAGTTACTCTCGGACTGCCGGACGGCGTTTCGGTCGAGGAGGTCAGCGGCGGAACGTTCACCATGTCGGGGAACCGCGCCGAGGCAAGTGTATCGCTTCCCGGCAGCTTTGTGGCGTTTCTCGAGAAGCCTAAGGCCATTCACGTGGGAGAAACCTTGCTGGATCTTCCGTATGACGTATGGAAGTCGAACTATCAGGGGATTCCCTACCGTTTCAGCGTGGAGGGTAGCGGAGAGATTGAAGAGGCTGTCTCCGGCGGCGTTCTGCGGGAAAAGGCACTAATTGCCATTCCGCCGCGCAATGGGGCCACGATCATCACAACGACAGTAACGATCCCGGAAGAGGCATCATCCCTCGTAGTGGATTACGGACTGACGGATCCTCCGACCACGTTCGGGCCCGATTTTGAGTACACCGGCGCTGAGTTCTCAATGCAAATTAATGGGGATGTCGTGTTTTCCGAGGAAGTTCGCTCGAGGGGCTGGATGTCTCAGCGCATCCCTCTGGAGCCTTATCGCGGGAAATCCGTCCTAATCCAACTGAAGACGGATTCTTTGACACAGGCGATCTACGATTGGGCACGGTGGGCGAATCTCGCGGTGGAATGATCTGCGTACCCCAAAATTAACGCTGGCGACGAAAATCCGTACGGAACCGAAGGGATTCCGAATACGTCTGCGAAACGTAGTGAGGTTGTGGATTATTTCATTCTGCGCGCTGGGCAGCTCAGTGCTCCCCGCAAGCGAAATCGATGCGGCGCAGCTCGTACGCCGTGCGTTTCTGAACGATGCCGACATCTTTGAGGCTGCCAGAAACTACACATACGAGCGTCACCGGGTTGTAACCGAATTCGATAAAAAGGGCGAGGCGAAGGTCACGAAAGACGAAACCGATGAGGTGATGATCCTTTACGGCCGGCCCTACGAAAAGCGCCTCAAGAAAGACGGCCAAGACTTGTCTGCTTCAGACGCGGAGCGTGAAGAGAAGAATCTGAACAAGGAAGCGGAAAAGCGGCGGAAGAATGCCGGCAAGCATGCAGAACGAGAGGAGAAGGAAGCGGCCGACCGGCGGCGGGCACTCACGGAGCTGGGCACTGCCTTCCACTTCACGATCGTAGGTAAGGAGTCTCCGGGAGGCCGCGACACCTGGGTCATCGAAGCGATACCGAATGCGGATTTTCAACCCCAATCCCGAACTGCCCGGATCTACCCGAAGTTATCCGGGAAGCTCTGGATTGATGTAGCCGATGAGCGGCTGGTGAAACTAGAAGCTCACGTTAATGACACGATCGCCTTCGGATGGTTTCTCCTGGTGCTAAAGCCTGGCGCCATCTTTGAACATGAGCGGGTCCGGCAAAGCGACGGAGTCTGGCTCGCCAAACGCGACTTGGCGAAAGGCAAGGCAAAGATCGCCGGCTTGAAGACGATTGACGCGGAAGTCGCGACGTCCTACGGCAACTACCGCAAGTTCGAGGCGGAATCGAAGATCGCTGCTTCGGTTCCGTAAGGCGTCACGGCCCGGTGCATGCGCCGGCGTGGGTTTTAGAAGCCTCGCTCACAAATGTTGTAAAGCTTTGCTTTGCTGCGCCGCTCTGTCTCACAAGCCCCGTCGATGTAATGAACTGCCCGAAGGCGTCGCTGGTTTGCCCAAACTCCATCGAGAGCGTAGGAAGAAGCGACGCGGGAATATCAGCGTACGACCAGATCGAAAACAACTGGATCGCACCACCCGCTTTGCGCAAAGCTCCGAACAACTGGGAGACAAACTCCGATTGCGCTGCCTCGCCGGCCCAATTGCTGGAATAACCTGCTTCAACAAGAAGAATCGGTTTGCCGGCTGCGATCGAAACCATCAAGGGGATGTCGAATGCGGGTGAGCGTGCTTCCCGCTGTTCATAGTCACCGCTAAGCGCATAGTACGTGAATGCGACGTGATCTGCGTTCGAAACCAATTGTTTGAACATCTGGTCATTGGCTCGCGTCGAGTCGAAAGAGAACACCTGCCCGACCGAGATACCGGGCCGCAATGACTTGAGTCTCGACTTAGCGCTGGTAAACAAAGCCATGTATCCACCGACGTCCTGTGGCCGGAGGAACGAGAATGTGTCCACCTCGTAACCGATATTCACCCACGTTACCTGAGGCGGCAGCAAAGGTACGATGCGTTTCAGTAACTCGTTGAGGCGGGAAAGAACGACGGGATCGTTCAATGACTTTCCGGACAGATAACCAGGCAGCGCGGGCGCGACGGTTTGAGGTACCCGCAGATTGAATACGACAGGAAGATTCTGGTTTGCTGCGAGCCGGAGTTCTTTGTCAATCCGCGAAAGATTGTACGCTCCCTGTGACGGTTCGAGTTGTGTCCAGGTTGCTCCCACGATCAGGTTACGGGACCCCGCCGTGGTCGCCTTCTGCAAAATGCCGGCGCGCTGTGCATCGGTTAGCTGATTATCTTCCGGGATCGCTGTCAGTCCGACCAAGGGACATGAGCGAGCCGACAGCTGCGGCGGCGCCGGAGTAGAACCGGCTTTGTTACTCGTCAGCGTGAAATCTATGCCATTGAGTTTGTAGGAAACAATGCCAAACCCCGGCCGGAAGCCCCAGATTTGAGAGGTGGAGCCAACACTGTAGAGGTAGACGCCGCTTACGGACTGGCCCTCTACGGTAGCCTTCCCTGTCTTGGACAATAGCCCGACCGTTCCCAGGGCCGTACTCCACGTTTGCCCTGGAGTAACATCCTGCCGGAACAACGGGGTGGGAGAAGCGGCCCAATAGGTGGCGCCGCCGACACGAAAACCCTCAAACGAAAGACCATTCGCATTCTGACTCAGAAGAAGCGAGTAAGTGGCCCATGGATAAGTCTGTAGAAAATCAATTACTGTTCGTGGACCATAGGTCGTCACTGACTGAATCTCGAACTGAATCGGATCGGGGGCATAGATCGTATTCAATACCCACTGGCCACCTGGTTTTTGCGGAAGCAACGGTTCCGCTGCAGAAACAGAGAGCAGACTGCTAATGAAGATTGCGGTCACATACAGCATTCGCATACATGTCTATCGGCAGATTGAGACCATAGTTTTGGGTTGGAACATCAAAAACTTTGACGGAACGGAGTTGCCGATCAAGAATATGAACGGTTCGGGAGGCTTACACTAGTCGGCGAGGGTGACATGTCACAATGCCGAATATGAGCGTCCGAACAAGCAATATCGTCCGCGGGATCGCTTTCTCTATCTTATGTGCGTACAACGCTGGTGCGCTCTCACCCGAATCGTACTTGCCGTTGAAGGAAGGGAACAAATGGGTTCTGCGCAATGGCGCGGGGAAGGGAACCGTTAGTTTCGAAGTACTGAGCCGGGACGGCGACGGCTACCGGGTTCGTTTTGCGAGCCCGTTTGGAACCAACGATTGGACCCTGGTGCCGCGAGGCGGGAAGGTGATTCTCTCACAATTTGGAAAAGACGGGCAGATGATGGATCTACCGGGTGATCCGGTTTATTTTGACTTCACCGCACCCGCCCGGCATTCCTGGAAAATTGTCGCTGGCGATATGTCCATCCGGGAAAAGGACGCTACCGTTCAGAGCGCAGGGCGGTCCTACGATTCGGCTATTCGGATTCAGCAAGGGAAGAACATGGTGTATACGTTTGCTCCCGACGTGGGGTTTGTCCAGTTCGGCGCCGGCAAAGATATCTATACCCTCGACGAATCAGCTTCGCGGCTGAGTGGTGTTCCGGATCGCAGTCCGGTTTCCACCGCGGCGCCGGTGGACGATTCCCGCCCGGTCCAGCATGTACCGGGAGGAAGCGATGGAAAAGTTGCGAGCACCAAAAATCGCGCGCCGGTAAAGCGAAATACGGCCAGAGGTGTGAGTCCCAAGGGACCTTCCATGGTGGGTATCACGGTCAACACGTTCGCTAAGGAAAAGCAAACACCGCAGAACCTTCTCTCTCGCTGGAAGCAGTCACTCGATACAGGCGTCAACTTCGTGGTGAGTAGCGGTAAGTGGAACGAGCTTGAACCCAAGAAAGGGAATCATCAGCTCGACAGTTTGAATTTTCAGGTCTCAGAAGCCCAGAAGAACGGGTTATATGTTGCCTACACTCTCCGCTTGATCGACACAGTTGCGCGGACCATGCCTTCCGACCTGGAGCGAAAGAAGTGGACTGATCCGGAGATGGAGAGGCGTGTTATCGCACTGATCGAGGCGATGGCGCCGCTTTTTAAAGATCGAGTGAAGTGGTTCATGTTTGGCAATGAGATCGATGGCTATTTCGGGCGCCATCCGGACGAGATAGAGGATTTTGCGAGCCTGTACGATCGGGTCGCGAAGCGGCTGAAGGAGCTAGTGCCCGGCATTCTGGTCAGCAGTACGATCATGTACGGCGGCATCGAGACGTTGGATGACTCGCTTGGTCCGCTCAACGACAGATTCGATTTTCTTGCGATCACCTATTATCCGATCCGGGGTGACTTTACTATGAAGGACCCTGGGATTGTGAAATCCGACTTTCAGCGAATGCGAAAGGCTGCGGAAGGGCGAGGCGTGGTTCTTCAGGAAATCGGCTACGCCACGTCCAGTGTGAACGGAAGTTCCGAAAGAAAACAGGCGCAGTTCATTCGCAACGTCTTTGCCGAGCTTCAAGCCAATCGAGACGTCTTTGAAGGAGGCAGTTTTTTCCTGTTGGCAGACCTTTCCGATTCGTTTGTGAAGGATTTGGCCAAGTTTTACGGCATGCCGAATGCAAAGACATTTCTCGGCTTTTTGCAGACGACAGGTTTATTTGATTCCGAGGGCAATCCTAAGGAAGGCTGGTCGGTATTCCAGTCCGAGGTTCAGCGACTACGCCGCTAGGCGTGCCGGGCAATTAAGACTGGACGGAGGGAGAATTCTCGGCGGCGAGAATCTCCTCGACCACGGCGCCAATACTCGATTGAAACTTGTGCTGGGGATTGTAGCCCAGCACGCCGCGCGCGCGATCGATGTTTGCAACAGAATGACGCAGCTCGCCGGGAACCGCGGGAGCATATTCGGGTTCGAGCGCCGAGCCTACCGAACGGGCAACAGCGTCAAAAACTTCGCGAACAGTGATGCCTACGCCAGAACCGATGTTAAAGGTTTGGCCGGTAACTCGCGCATCCCGGGCGCAGAGAAATCCCGAAACAATGTCGTCGACATGAACGAAGTCGCGCATCTGGAGACCATCGCCGAAAATCTTCGGCCGCTCTCCTGCGCGAAGCTTATTCGTGAAGATAGTGACTACGCCGACGTACGGGCTCAATCGCTGGCCCGGGCCGTAGGTATTGAATAGCCGCAAGGCAACGCTCTGAATTCCAGCTGCCGCCGCAATGTTGTGAGTCAGTTGCTCGGCAGCGAACTTCGAAATGCCGTATGGGGCGACAGATTCCGTAGGATGATCTTCGGTTACCGGCAGACGCGAAGGGCTGTCAGAATAAACCCCCATCGAGGATGCGGTGATCACTTTCTTGACGGACCCGGATTTCCACGCCGCGCGCATGGCGGCCGCGGTTCCTGCCACATTCGTCGTCGTGTCTTCGACGACGAACTCAAATGACGAGCGGATCGCAACTCGGGCCGCCAGGTGGAACACGATATCGCAACCGTCCACCGCGTTCTGGCAGGCTTCCCTGTCGAGCAGGTCGCCGATAATCAGCCGCGCGCCCTCGGGAACATTGCTCGATAATCCTACGGAGAGGTTGTCGAGAATCGTTACTTCTACACCTTCGCTGAGCAGGCGGCGGGCAAGGCGCGATCCAATGAACCCCGCGCCGCCGGTGATACAGGCCTTTTTGTAGAGAGAGGACGATTGCATAGGTTGCTAAGGGAACAGTTCCGTGCGAGGAAATTCCTTCAAGGATACTATCGATTCGAATCTGTACGAAGCCGTTCGGTGGGATCGCATGATCCTTCGATCCTACTGTTCGGCAAGATCCGTAAGCTCGCCTGGTGGAGATTCGGAAGATCTGGTCCTACGATAGGGCGAGATTGAGATTCTCAATTGCTTCGTCGATCTCCGCTGTATTCTTGTAACCGACTGTCACGGACTGTACGCCGGCTTGTCGAAAGGCAAACCGCATTGCTTTCTGGCGATCTTCGCGGCTTGCGAAGGCCCCTTCGCCAATCAACTTCATACCAATTACCCCGACACCTTCCGTGCGGACCTTCGTGACATGTGACAAAACTTCGGGTACGTCGCCGCGACCGCTCGTGTTGTAGTCCTCGGCGTCCATCTTCGTGCCGTTGTGATTGGTGCGGAAGAGGGCAACCTGCAACCACTGATTGCCTGGAAATCGACGAAGTGCAGGCAGTCCGTGAACCGACGCGCCATGAGCGATTACTGCCTTTTTCACCTCGGCTTCCTGCAAACCATCCTGCCATCGCACAGTGTCCGTCGGCCACGTCGCAGTGTGCTGCCAATGAAGCAGCGCGATGTCGAAATACTCGGTGTTGGCAAGCTTGCGCAGCTCGTCGATCTTCACCTGAGGATCCACGCCGTCGCGTGTAGTAACCTTCGTCATCAGCCGGTACGTGTCCCGCGGGATGCCCTTAAGCGCAACACCCAGCATGTGGTGCATCTGCCCATACGATTCGGCGGTCTCGAAGAACCGAATACCTCGATCGTACGCGTGGCGGACCAATCGGGTGAATTCCTCCTGGCCCAATTGACGCTGCACGCGTCCTCCGTTGCTGCCCGTTCCGAATGCCAGCCGAGTCACCTTCACTCCAGATTTACCGAGAGTTACCCACTCGGTCGCCCCGCCACTGGCGGCGAAGATTGGCACCCTGCCTGTTATCCCTAGCGCGCTGGCAGCAAGTCCTGTTCGAAGAAGATCACGTCGTGAGAAGTTAGCCATTGCTCAGTGCCTCCGATCGCCCAAAATGTTAGCACGGGAACCCTAAGATCAACTTCCGATCACAGTGAAGGTGCGTCTCGTGAAGCAAATTTTCTTGACGGCTCCGACGGAATATACTATTTTCGATCAATATTATCGTCTTTCACAAGCGTCTGCATTACCCGGCTGGCGAGCACCGAAGCAATGGATTGAGGCAGCAAGAGAAACATGAATCTAAATCGTCGACAATTCCTTTCCTCGATGGCGGCCGCAGCACCATTCTTCGGCACTTCACACGCCCAGGCAAGACAGAAGAAGAATGTATTGTTCATCGCGTCGGATGATCTGAACACCTGCCTGAGCTGCTATGACCACGCCATCGTCAAGACACCCAACATCGATCGCATTGCCAAGCTGGGGGTCCGTTTCGACCGCGCATACTGCCAGTTCCCGTTGTGTAGCCCGTCGCGCAGCTCGATTATGACAGGACTGGCCCCCGACACGACCGGCATCTACGAACTGCAAACACACTTCCGAAAGAATCTGCCCGATGTGGTGCGCTACCGCAGCTGTTTCAACGGAATGGCTACTATGCGGCGCGCGTGGGAAAGATCTTCCATTACGGGGTTCCCGGCCAGATTGGCACGGATGGACTCGACGACAAGCCATCCTGGAACGCGGTCGTGAATCCGAATGGTGTGGATCACAAGAAGGAGGAACCGCTTCTAACCAATTACACGCCGAACCGCGGCCTCGGATCGGCGGTCAGCTTCTATGCGTCGCCCGCGAAGGATGAGGATCACACCGACGGCATCGTAGCCGCGGAAACAATCCGGCTGCTCGAAGAACACAAATTGGAACCGTTCTTTTTGGCCACAGGCTTCTATCGTCCGCATGTGCCGTGGATCGCACCGGCGAGATACTTCGACCTCTATCCGCTCGACAAGATCCAGGTGAAGTCTTTCGACGAGAGCGAGATGCGGATCGCTCCGGAGCCGGCGTACTTCACGAGTCCTGCCAACTGGGGCATGGATGAAAAGCGCCGCAAAGACGCTTTGCGGGCATACTATGCCTCAATTGCGTTCCTCGATGTTCAAGTCGGAAAGGTATTGGACGCTCTGGACCGGCTGTCTCTTACGAAAAACACAACAATCGTCTTCTGGAGCGATCATGGGTACCAGTTAGGCGAGCACGGCCAGTGGATGAAACAGACGGTGTTTGAAGCGTCTGCGCGCGTGCCGCTCCTGGTAGGTGGTGCTGGCGTGGAGGCGCGCAATACGGCATCTTCGAGAACGGTGGAGTTGTTGGATCTGTATCCGACACTCGCCGATTTGTGCCAATTGCAGGAGGCGCCGGCCAATTTGCACGGCCGCAGCCTGCGCCCTCTGACCGGGAATGCGAAAGCGGCCTGGAACAAGCCGGCCATTACGCAAGTTCGGCGTGTGAAGCAAGGCTCACCAACGATCATGGGCTATTCGTTACGTACGGAGCGTTACAGGTTTACAACTTGGGCGGATGGTGCAACCGGAGAGGAACTTTACGACTACGAACGTGATCCGCGAGAGCTACAAAATCTTGCTAGTGGAGGGGCGGCAACGAGCACCGCGAAAAAGCTGCGAACAACGTTAGCGGAGGTTACTCGCCGCCGCGGTAAATCCCGTTCGGCCTCAGCGACTTCGGACTTGATTTCAGAATCGCCGACGGCCGGAGAGTGATGGAGCCGCGACAGTGATTCGCAGTTTGCGTGGCAGCGGTGACGTCGCGCAGACGTGCCATGTCGGCACAAGGTGTCTGAGCAAAGAGCGGGACGGCGAGAAAGGGAGCAGGAGCACACGCATGATTACAAACTAATTTACGTTCCGGCGCCCTGATGGTTAGCGCGAGCCACGTCATACACCCAGATCCGCTATCAAGTGTGGACTACGAGCTATTCGGGAACTAACCGATCCTGGCGGCCTTGCCAGGACCGACCTCGATTTGGCGTGGGACTTTCCGAGAACGCGGTTTCACGGGCACGCGGTAATCCTCGGCAACCCGGCAGGAGTTATAACTCAAAAATACTGATTTGAAACCACTGGACCGAGCCAAAGTCCGACGTCCGGCTATGCAGCCGAACATGGTCTGTAAACAGCACAGCGGCAGCGGGGATTTGAACCAAGGCTACTTGATCAACCGAAGCCTTGGCTCCTGATTGTATTGGTGTCGAAGTTCATTGATTTCTCCGAATAGAAGTTTTCTTCCGTTAGGCAGAGTGACATCGATACCGCGTGCAAATCGACCGGCTCTGAGGCGCTCTACTGGGGAAGGTAGGTTCATTCCCTTCGGCAAGCTGCCAATTGTCGGCAAACTGTCGGCCAACTTCGCGCCATGGCTTGGCAAGTATGCGGTGACAGTGATTACTTCTTTGTGCTTCAGCGTCGGAGAGGCGATTCTAAAGACCATCCAGATTGCCGCAACTTATCCATAGAGCCACCCTCTACGGCCCATTGCTCCTTCCACGGGTGTCTTTAACATCGAGAAAGAGGATTCCCGGCCTTCGGGCACTGGGAAAAGGATTCCAGAGGATTCTGGCCAGACGCTCCTGCCACTCCAGTAAGCAGGGCAAAGGGAAGAAGAAACTCCCTTAAATTCATCGTCGGTTCTCCTCTAACGTAAGTAACCTTGCTGATTCACTCGTATCGCAAAGAAACTAGCGGATCAACTCTGGACGCTCGAACTGCAGGTATGGCACAAGCGGTAACTGCTGTTAGAGTGAAGATCATCGCGACACCAATAAAGGTGATCGGATCTAGTGGCGTGAGTCCGAATAGCATTGTATCGAGATACTTCGTGACGATAGTCGCGCCCAGAAGCCCGATGCCGACACCTACGATGACCAGCACAACACCCTGTCTGACGACCAGCATCAACACCTCGCGTCCCGTTGCTCCGAGCGCCATGCGAATTCCAATCTCTTTGGTTCTCTGAGTGACTGCATATGCAATCACGCCGTATATACCCACGATTGCCAGGAGTGCGGCTATTCCTCCGAAAAAGCCGAGAGTGACTGCATAGAATCGCGGGCGAGCCGTTGAATTTGACAGGCGCTCCTTCATGCTTGCGATGTTTAATTCCAAAGTGGCTTGAGGCTCGATCTGCCGGACGAGGGTACGCACATTGGAAATCGCGGATACCGGATCACCGGTCGTGCGCACCGCGTAAAACATACCGCCGAGCATCGCCCCCAGTAGATGCCTCGTCGCCTCCTGCCGCCGGTGGAACTCAATAAAGATCTCCGGCTCCGGCTCTGTGTTCAGGCCGGATTGGCGTACGTCATCAATCACACCGACGATGCTCCAGCCCGGATCAGTGGGCCCAGTCAGGAAGATCGTTCTTCCGATGGGGCTTTCGGCGGCGAAGTAACGCCGCACCATAGCTCGGTTGACAACCACTACACGTGGTTGGCTTGCACCATCGTCCTGAGCGAATCCCTGTCCCTCGACCACCCGAACTCCCATTGTCTTAAAGTAGTCCCGGCGCACAATCCGCGGGCTCGGTGCCTCCTGTGGATCAACCTGTACCGGCAGCCCACGTATGGCCATGACGGGCCTGGGACCTGTGTGCGCTAAAGGCAAGATGGTTGTAGCCCCAGCAGCGACGACACCAGGCAACGATTTGAGCCTGTCGATCAACTGCTCCGAAAAGGGTTGTGGATCCCGAGTTCTGGCCGGTAGAGCCACTTGAAAGGTCAAGACGTTCGAGGGGTTGAACCCGGGATTAACATTCGTTAGCTTCACGAAACTGTGGATTAGCAAACTGGCGCCAACGAGTAAGACGGTTGCCATTCCAATCTCCCCAATAACCAAGACACTCAGTGCGCTGCACCGTCGCGATAGACCAAAGCTGGAGGCCGCGGAAGCCGCACCCTCGCTGATCACTTGCATATGATCAAGGCGCGATAGACGAAGGGCCGGGGCGAGCCCGAACAAGGAGCCAGTCAGCAATGATAGAGCCAGGGTGAAGGCGAAAACGGATGCGTCCACATTCAGTTCGTCTAACCTGGGGAAATCGGCTGGCCCCAGTCTTCTGAATATTCCGATCACACCGACCGCCAACGCACTCCCTGCAACCCCTCCTATCAAGGCCAGCATTACACTCTCGGTAAGCAGCTGACGGATCAGGCGGCCGCGGGTTGCACCTAATGTCGCCCGCAGGGCCATTTCCTGCTGCCTCCTGACCGTCCGCGCGAGTAGCAGATTGGCCACATTCGTACATGCAATCAGCAACACGAAACCCACTGCAACGAGCAGCACCAATAGAGCCATCCGTACAGGAGCGACCATTTCCTCCTTCACGTTCACCAGTTCTATTCGCGCCTGGCTCGCGGCTGGGATGCCCCGCGGAGAAGACTGTCCTTGAATCTGGGAAAACGAGGGACTGTCGGAACGAGTCCTTTCATCTATCAAATTGATTTCAGCGGCGGCGGTCTGAATGGAGACACCATCCGCCAAACGGCCAATCACCTGAGCAACGGTTTCACCGGGCCTCATGGTTCCCGCCAGCGGTATCCAAAACTCTGCTTGGCTATTTGGAAACCCGAACTCCCGTGGCATGACGCCCACAACTGAGTACGCTGTCCCGTCTAGCGTCACGATTCGGCCTACAACGCTAGGATCAGCGGAGAAATGCTTCCGCCACACTGCATCACTCAGAAGCGCTTCGGCCGTGGAGCCCGAGTTTTCGTCGCCAGACCAAAGCGTACGACCGATGTGCGGCCGTGCACCCAATAATCGGAAGAGCGATGGCGAGACACGATATCCGGCCAACCGCACCGGGTCGTAGCTTCCTGTAAGGGTCATCGTTGCTGATTGATAGCCCGCCAATTGTGAAAGTGCCGACTGGGTGCGGAGTTCAGTCAATCGGTCGATAGCGATCCATGTTCGCCGTTGTGGCGCACCTGTCATGGTCGCCTGCCCCGGAGCGTTGTCAATCATCCGGAATAAACGATGCGAATCGATGTACGGCAGGGGTCGAATGAGAATCGCGTTTACGATGCTGAATAAGGCCGTGTTTGCGCCGATGCCCAGGCTAAGCGTGAGCACCGCAATCACGGTGAAGCCTGGGCTACGGCCAGCGGTTCGCGTCGCGTATCGGACGTCTTGGAAGAGGACCTCCAGTGTAGGCAAACCACGACGATCGCGGTAGGCTTCCTTAGCCGATTCGATGCCGCCAAACTTCAGTAAGGCGTTCCGCCGAGCCTGCTCGAGTGTCATGCCCGCGCGAACATTGTCCTGCGTATGCAAATCGATGTTGCTTCGAATCTCTTCGTCGAGTTCGTGGTCGAGTTCTTCCTTCCTGAACAGCCCCATCAACCTGACCAACAAGGCACGCGCGTTACTCACACGATCTCCTCTCCGGGCGCTAGGAAACGGGCGAGGATGCCAGTCGTGCGTTCCCACTGCCGAGCTTCGCTCTGCAGTTGTTTGCGTCCTGCTCGTGTTATCCGGTAGAACTTTGCTCTGCGGTTGTTGTCAGAGACGCCCCAGTCGGACGCGACGTAGCCTTCCTGTTCCAATTTAAGCAGCGCAGGGTAAAGGGTCCCATAGTTAATCGCTAGAGCATTCCCGCTCGTCTGCTCGATTCTTCGGGCTATCCCATACCCGTGCATACTCCCCATGGTTTCGAGCGTTTTTAGCACCATCAGCGTCAACGTTCCTTGCCAAACGTCTGTTTCCTTATCCATGCGGGGGACGACCTATTGCCTTCCAATAGCAGTATTACTCAACTCATATTGGAAAGCAATAGGACCCGTTTAGATTCCGAAAGCGCTTATCCTCGCCAGGACCAACTGTCTGGACATGACGTCCATCTGGCTGGGTCGCCATCGCGGTGAAGCTTCCGAATCGCGGTCAGATCCCGTAAACGTCCCTGTCGGAGGTCGACATACGCCTCGCGGCTCCGTGGATCTAATCTGACGATCCTGAAGAACCGTGTGCCGCCTGCAATACGAATTGTTCGGTTCTGACACACTGGGAACGGAACGCGTGCATTGGAATTGCTCTGAAACCGAGACTACCGACAGCCTTCGGCGGCGCCGAATCAAGAAGTAGCGCATGCCGCCAGCAACAATGCGGCGTTTCCCGCCTTCCGGTAAACCCCTTTGAAGTCCGGTTACTGGAAACTTGCCGGATGCCGACATCGGGACTAATCCGTCCCAACAAACGGGTGTCGGCGGTTGGCGAACCGGCTCGGAGCGGGATGTGGGGGCAGACTCCGGGGCAGCGGAGCGCTAGGTTCCAAACAGTCGCAGACGGGATGCTCTCCGTGTCACCATTGTTCGCTCAATTCCGAGCCTAAATGTGCGGGCGCAAGACCTCATCCAATTCCGCATTGCCGGTCGGATATTGCACTCCCTTCAGCGGACTTCCCGCCTCTAAAAGTGCCTTTATCACTCGGGCGAACTCACCCTCGGGATGACGCTTCGCCACCAAGCAGTCGTGCAGCGCATATCCGAGTGGCGTCGCATCATACGCGGGGTCGCAGATATCTACCGGATGTCCGCGTTCAATCAACAGCTCGACCAGATCACCCGAACCTGCCCATGCGGCGTTGTGCAGTGGCGTGTAACCATGGCTCCGCTCCGGATGGGCCACCGGAAATCCCAAATCGAGCATTAGCCTCACCGCGCCGTAGTTTGTGTTCGTCTCCCAGCAATACTTCGCGACGAGCTCGCGATCCACGTCCGGCAGTCGTGGCACGATCTCCGGATGTGCGTTCGCGATTTCCTCCGCCTCAGTCCGTCGCGCTAACACGCAGTTCACCAATAAGCGAGTCTTCATATCGCTCTCCGCATGCAGGTAATCGAATATCGCCTGGTGCCCCTTCAGCAGAGCGATTTGGTGGGGATAAGAGTTGAAGCCCAGTGTCCACTGGTAGATCGTGCCGCCTCGCCCCTTGTAGCCGATCGGTGGAAATTCCGGAGCCCGGCCGATCCTATGTGCCAGACAGCCCCGATCTTCCGTTACCAATCTCTCGGCCAAGGCCAAATCGCCGAGAGCGGCCGCCAGGAAAATGTCCGGTTGAGCGCCGCGCTCCAACAAGAACCGCGCCACGTCCGGCGATTCGCCGATACGCCACTGCGCGGGCGTGGAATGGTGATCTTCGTCGAGTGCATCGATCCGAGCGCCATGATTCAGCAGAAGCGCCGCCACGGCCACCGTTCCTGCGCAATGCAGGGGAGTTCGCGCATCCATCCCTTTCGCGTCGATCAGCGAACCGTCCACAGCAAGCATCGCCGCCAAATTCCCGGCGAGCCCTGCCAGCGCTGCCTCGTGCACCGGCTGGTCCGAGTTTTGTTGCACGAACTCCAGTGTAGGGCGATTTTCACTTCACGCGGGGCGTTGAGACCGTTCCAACCGTCGCGCAGCATCTCTTGCCGATTTCTCAGTCTTAATCCGCCCGAGCCGCCAACGACTCGACAGAAGACTATCGCCTGGCTGCGTTAACCAGCCGTCGGTTCGAAGGCCCACGTCGGCGGTGTGATGCCCTTCATTCGGAGGTAAACAATGGCTTGACCGCGGTGATGCGCCGTATGCGTGTAGGCGCGAAGGAACAGGTCTGACGCCGTGTGTGCTTTAAAGCGCGGTGTTCCGAGGTCGTTTCGGAGGATATCCTTTTCCGTCAGCTTGCGGAGTACCCGGATGGTGTAATCCCAAGAGCTGTTCAGATATCTGTGCGCGGTATCCTTATCGGCAGCAGTTACCCGCTCTGGCATGGGAATTAGACCAAAGGCCGAGAAGTAGGCTGTGTTCGCTGCGGCCAGATGAATTAGTTGTTCACCGAATGAGCGTTGAACCGGGTTTGGCTTGAAGTTATAGTGTTCCGCTGGCATCGCTTCGGCAACGGCAAGCGTATAGCCACGCTCCACCTCCCAGTGTTGTAGAAAACTGTCGCGGAATTGAGTAGCAAAAGAAGAGGTTTGAGCGAAGCTCGGAACGGCGGCGCCGGCGAAGGTTGTGAGAATAGCGCGGCGTTTCATGGCAGCTAGATACTATCATTCAGCGAAGTCGTATCGCGAAACCTACTCTTCCCGAAGTGCAGCCATCGGCTCCAATGCAGCGGCGCGGCGCGCCGGAGCGAAACTTGCCGCGAGTGCAATCGCCGAGAGAAGCAGTGTCGCGACTACCAGCGTGGCAGGATCATTCGCCTGCAGACCATAGAGCAAAGTGGATGCAGCCTGACCGACCCACAGCGAGAGCAGCACTCCCGCGACAAGGCCAACCGCGAGCAACACTACCGCTTCGCGGAGCACAAGCCGGATGACTCTGCCGCGATCGGCACCGAGCGCCACGCGTACGCCAATTTCGTTTCGACGCCGGGCCACCATATAGGCGATCACGCCATAGAGCCCGAGCACCGCCAGCAAGCCCGCGAGCAGGCCGAAGCCGGTGGATAGCGTCGCCATTAGCTTCTCCCGCATCAGTCCCTCCTGAATCTGACGAGACATCACCTGGAATTCGATGCCGATCGACGGGCTCACCTCGGCGACAGCGGTCTTGACGTTGTTTATCACTTCGCCGACGGGTCCGGCAGTTCGGACAACAAAAGTTGCGCCAGAGCCGGGCCGGTCATCTTGCGCAATGGGGTAGAAGGCAATCGGCCGGAAGTCCTCGCGCAACCCGTAGTATTTAGTGTTCTTCACAAGGCCGACGATCTCGTACACGGCGTCCGGTTTTCCCGCCTCCAATTCGTGACGGAACGTGTGGCCCACGGGATTTGCCCCATCGAAGAATTGGCTGGCAAATACTTCGTTGACTATGGCCACCTTCGGAGATGCGAGCGTATCCCGATCGCTAAAATCGCGGCCGGCGATCATTGTTGTGCCCATCGTCCTGAAATAGTCAGGCCCGGTGCGATTAAAGAATGATTCCTTTCCAGCGTCTGTCGGCTGGATACGGACCGTTCCATTCCAGCCACTTCCGCTAATCGGAGCCATCGCCACCTGCGCGATCGCTGCCACGCCTGCCTTCGAGGCCGCTCTCTGCAGGAGATCCCGATGGACTGCCGGAAGTCGCTCCTTGGCATACTGCGCGCCGCTCAGATTCAGTTGAACGGCGAGGATACCTTCCGGTCGAAAACCAGGATCGACCGACATCAGCTTCTGCAGGCTCCGCGCGAACAGGAGCGATCCAACCAACAACACAAGGGACAGCGCGACCTGGGTTACGACAAGTGCTCGCCTCAGCCCGAAGCGCTCGCGCCCTGCTGTGGTACTTCGTCCGCCGGAACGGAGAGCCGTCACCGGCGCGATGTGTGTGGCTCGTAGCGCTGGGGCGAGCCCGAAGAGAACGCATGTGAGAACTGCCACAGCCATTGTGAACCCCAGCACACGCATGTCCATGCCGATGCCCAGAAACAATGGATTATTCGCCGTCGTGAGAAAGGAAATCAATACGCGACTCAGTACCTGTGCCAGGGCGACTCCGACCGTCGCGCCCAACAGGGCCAGCAGCAGGCTTTCGGCGAGGAGCTGTCGAATCAGGCGTCCGCGCGAGGCTCCCAGCGCGAGACGCACTGCGACTTCACGCTCCCGTATGCTGGCCCGTGCCAGAAGAAGGTTGGCGAGATTCGCGCACGCGATCAGCAATACGACACCAGTTGTCGCCAGCAGCAGCCAGAGCGGTCGTTCATATTCGCGGCGTAGGCCCGAGACGCCCGTCTCACCCGGTGTCGCCTCCAGTTTATTGGCAAGATATTTCTTCGCGGCGTCCGGCCGGTAAATGGGTGGCAAGGTAGCCTGCATAATGCCCGGTGAAAGGCTCTCCAGATGTGCTTTGGCCCGTTCAACCGTCCAGCCTGGTTTGAGGCGTCCCATCGTCGAAATCCACCAGGCGTGGAGTATCGGCGCTCGCCCTTTTTCGTCCGTTCGATTGACATCTAATACACGATCCGCGCAAATCGGAATCGCTACCTCGTACTGCCGTCCGACTTCGACGCCGAAAAACGGGGCTGGGGTGACTCCGATAATCGGAAACGGCCGGCCTTCGAGCATCACCGTGCGGCCGACCGCGGCAGAATCTCCTCCAAACTGCCGCTGCCAGAATGAGTAGCTGATGACGGCCCCGGGATCGCCGCACGCTGGGGTGTCGTCCTCGGACGTGAAGACGCGGCCCAGCAGCGGCGTTACGCTGAGCGTGCGGAAAAAGTCACCGTTGACGTACATGCCCTCGGCGTAACGCGCTTCGCCCCCGGAAGCGAGATTGAATCGTGTTGCGCTCCAGGCCAACATGCCGGAAAAAGCTTGCTGCTGCGTGCGGATTTGCTCCCATTGGGCGTACGTAAAGCGGGAGCTGCGAGTGGAGAACCAACCGGATCGTTGGGAACCCTGGGGAAAATCGATGTAGACAAGCTCTTCCGGTTTCTGGATTGGAAGCGTCCGCAGCCGCACGACATCCACGAGTTGGAAGATGGCTGTGTTGGCTCCCATTCCCAACGCCAGCGACAGGATGGCGACGGTCGTAAATCCAGGGTTCTGGCGGAGCTGCCGCCACGCGTACTTAAGATCAGCTCTCGATGAATCGAAAAAGGCCACAATTCTCCTCCAGTACAAACACAATACGTTTGAGTGACTCTTCGGTTCCTAAAAGTATTCGATCCGACCTAGTGCTACTTAGGCCTCGTTTGGATACGGGAGTTCACTTGCCTTCCATCGTCCCCGGTCCCACAATAAGGCCATGAGCGAATACCGCCTGTACCGCCAGGAAATGTCGACCATGGACCGCCTGTCCGCCACGAAGACGCTGACTGCGTCGCAGACATCGGTCATTCGCCAGACGTACCTGCTATTCGGAGTAGCGGTCTTATGCGCGATGGCAGGCGGCTACATCGGTGCCACATCAGAAACCGTCGTCCGGTTCTTCTCCAGTTGGATCGGCTGGATCGCCGCGATTGTTGCCCTTAACGCAATTCCAATCATCGCGATGAAGGCGCGGCACAATCCCGCGCTCGGCGTCAGCGCTCTCGTCTTCGATGGATTCCTATCGGGGTTAGTGATTTCACCGCTGCTGTACATCGCGTCGCTCCAGGCTCCATCCATGATTCTCGTTGCCCTCGCGATCACCGGACTCGTGTTCCTCGCGATTACCGGATACATCTTCATGTCGGGCCGGACCTTCTCCGCGCCTCGAGGATTGATGATCGGGATGTTCGCCTCGATCATCGGCGCGGTCGTCTTAAACGGCTTCCTGAACATCGGCTGGTTCGGCATCTTGATCGCGGCCGGCATCGGCATCATGGGAGTGCTGACGCTGATCTACTCCACGAGCGGAGTGCTCAACTCGCCGGACGCCGACAGCCCGATTCCCGGAGCATTGGCGCTGTACGCGGGAGTATTCAATATCTTCGTTGCCACTCTCAACATCTTGCTACGCCTCTTTGGCGGTGGGCGGCGGGGCTAGGTCGCGCTCATCGTAGGCCTCTACCTTGGCGCCAATCGTCAAGTTCTTTACCAGCCTGCCCATAGGGCGGATGCTCT
>CAYTVP010000001.1:34653-37361 GCA_964441675.1 uncultured Solibacteraceae bacterium
GAATAAGCTGAATCTTGGCAGGACCTGCGCCGGGCTCGACAACAACGGGTTCGGCTGACCTGAGCTTAGATTGAAACCGTCAAGACCGACACTTATCTGATACTCTCCGGGCGGAAGTCCAGAGAACACGTGCCGCCCATTATTATCAGTGTCCGCGGTTCGGCGAACATTCTGCCCCTCCAGGGAAACTTTGGCTCCGGCGAGTCGCACGAGATCGCTGGCGCGCGACGCTCCTGCGTCCCGCCTTCTGGACAAATCAGCAGTGGTGACACGGATCTCCCCGGCATTTGGAGGGTCAGGTAGTTTGCGAAGGTACTGTAGATCTTCCTCCGCCGCTGCAATCGGGCGCGTCGGGGAACAGATACCGGTGACAAGGCTGCCGCCACGACCTTGATGTGCATAAATGATGTACTCGACACCGCGCTCGAACGCATAACCGCAGTCACCACCTCCCAAACCGGTTTCGATGGTGATCTCCTTCGTAGCGGGCTCCAGACCAGTGAACGCTGCGCTGATCTTCACTGTGACCTGCTTCCGCGGATAGCGGTCGCTGGTTGGTGGCGGTTCTCCTGGTCTCACCGTGGGAAAGCCAGGATCAACAATGTGCGTCACCACGCCAGTGAAGACGGCTTGATACTGCCAGACCTTGTGACATGCCGGAAACGGCACGAGCGACCCCGCGCACGAGCAGGCCCAGCACGGGACGCCGGCGAGCCAGAGCAAGAAGAGCCATCGCATACGGTTTAGACGCGGGATCTCAGAGATTTGCTCCATTCGGGCTGAAAATCTTACTCCGCTCGCAAAGCTTCCATCGGATCGACGGAGGCGGCCCGGCGTGCTGGCAGGAACGCCGCTGCCGCGGCGGCAAGAACAAATAGACTCGCCACAGTCATCATTACCAAAGGGTCCACCGTTTCGACGCCGTAGAGGAACTTGCGGATTGCGCCAGCCACGAAGGCGCTTGCCGCTAACCCGGCGGCGAGGCCGATGCACACTGGGACAGAAACGTGTGAAAGCGTGAGGGCATACACGCGGCCCTTTGTCGCGCCCAAAGCCATGCGCACGCCGATCTCCCGCTTTCGAGCAGTCACCGAGTAGTTCAGGACTCCATAGATTCCGAGCATCGCGAGAAGGAGAGCCGCACCGCCGAACGACAGGAGAATCAGCGTCTGAAGGCGTTCCCGTGCGACCGAGTCCGCAATGTGAGAGTCGAACGTTTTCACGCGTGCGATTGTCGCGGCCGGGGCCGAGTTCCAGATCGCCTGACGGATATCAGGACTCAGCGCATCAGCTCCGCCTCTTGCGCGGACGACGAACGACGTCTGCATTGGCGGCCGGTACTTGTAGTGGACATAGGCAGTCTTAGCCGGTACGGTCTTCAGCGAGGTTATACGCGAATCGGTCACCACGCCAATCACGTTGTGTTTGCGGCCCAAAATGTGAACCAGGCTGCCAACCGGGTTTGCGTCTCTCCAGAGCGCTTTGGCTGCACTCTCTGTGATAACGGTACTGTCCAGATTGCGGTCTCGCTCTTCGAAAAAACGGCCTGCGACGAGCTTCTGGCGCGTTGTCTCGAAATAGCCCGGGCTAACCCAGCGAGCGTTGACCATCACTCCGTCCATCTCCGGCCGGTTCACCCGTTGTAATGGCTCAATCCAACTCTCGCCCTCGAGCGGAGTGGCGCTGACGAAAGCGGCGCCGTCGACTCCGGGGAGTGCGCGCAGGCTTTGCAGGACCCGATCGATGAATTCGATACGGCTTTCCGGGGTGCCATAGACCTTGAAGGGAATTTTGACATCCGCGATCGCCGCATCGCGTGACTCAAAACCTTTGTCCTGATTCAGCATGTGAAACAAGCTCTTCGTGAACAGGCCTGTGATCAGAAGAAGCGTTGTACATCCGAAGACCTGCAGTCCTATGAGCCAGAAGCGCATGCGAGTTCCGGAGCTGGTACCGAATGTCGTGCGGCTGCTACTCCCCTGCAGGATGACCTGCGGATCAGTACGGACGATTTTCAATGCCGGCAACAGGCCGGAGAGCAGACTTACTGCCACGGCAAGGATCGCCGCGAACAGGAGCACGGTGCCGTTAACCTCCACCTCGGCCAGCCGCGGAAGATCAACCGGCAGATAGCGGCGGATTAATTTCAGCGCGCCTATGGCGAGCAGTACGCCGGCAGCGCCGCCGATTGCCGTGACAACGAGGTTCTCGGCGAAACCATTCCAGAGCAGCCGCCATTTCGCTGCGCCGAGTGCGTTGCGCAGCGCTGCGTCTCGCGATCGCGCGAGAGCGCGTCCGAGCTGCGCATTGGCCAGGTTCAGGCAGGCAATCAGCATCAACCCAAGAACCGCGGACATCAGGAACCACAGAGTCGCGGCCGATGTACCGGCAACAGCTTGTTGCATCGGTTGTAAGGATGCCCGCGGAGCCCGTTCGGGCGACACGCGCATCACGTCCTGCGCCAATTGAGAGAGGATCGCGTTCAGTTGCGATTCGGCCTCCGCGATACTGGTATCCGGCTTGAGGCGTCCGATGGTTGTCCAGTTTCCGAAGTTTCCGTTCCATTCCATTTCCGCGTAGTTGAGTGCTGCCGGCAGAAACGCGGCCACCTCTGGTAGGCCGGCTTTCAGCTGTTGTGACGAGAATCGCCGCAGTACGTTGGCACTGGGAAAATGAAACTCAGGCGGCAGGACACCGATTACTTCTAG
>CAYTVP010000002.1:0-36071 GCA_964441675.1 uncultured Solibacteraceae bacterium
GCTCGCTACATTCCTTACGTCACTTGTTTGGGAGCATTTTCAACAAGCTCCTAGCAGGCCATTGACGTTGGATAGTGTTGTTCCTTCTCTTTCGAGAGCCGCTTGGCCATCTAGCTAGGAGTCGCCATAGAGACACTGGAGAAAAGTCAGGAAGCCAACTTAGACTGACTAAATCATGAATGCCTATATGATCTGTTCTAGCTGAGACTTGATCTGACAGAGGTTAACGGTTAAGCAGGAGCCGAACGGGCTTCTGCGGGATCTTCAAGCTTGCCACAGTATCCATTTCCAAGAGCTTTGAAGCTTCGCCAAATGAAGCCCTTTGTTGGCGTGGCATTTCCCGCCCCGAAGGCCACAGCCAAATGAACTAGGACGTCGATGCGAAAACAGTTTGCTTGCAATTCTAGCCGAGTCAGAAGTGCACCAAAAGTCGCGGCAACTCTTATCCGATGCAGATTTTGAAGGTCAGCTATGACGTTGGCGTGGTTTTCGGCCATCTCGCCGATTGAAGCCGCAGCAAAGGGCCATACGGCGGCGTCCTCAATTGGATCTTGCATGCGCTTTTGCAAAGCATTCATTATCCCGAAAGCAGAGGGTCAGGCAAGAGCAAGTGGTACGGGCGCTCTTACCACCTCCAGAGCCGCGTGTGTAATACGTGTGTCCGATGAGCTTTTCGTGGCTTTTTAGCCCCTTCTGGACAACGTAGAATCAATAAGTTGCAATACCTACAACAGCGACCCTGGTTCGAGTCCCGCCCGGGTCACCAAAAATCCTCTGTTGTCCGGACCGGAGACATGGGTAACAGATCGTTCCTAAGACATGGGTGACACTTTCGGTCCGAAGGGATTGTCGAGAGGTTGCAAAATTCTGGCCTGGCGGTCCGTCATGGCTTCAGGAAGAAATCGAGCCATTCAAATGCGGCCGCTACTGCACCCGGTGCCGGCGTATGACCGGAGTGGTGGTTCAGGTAGCCAATATGATTGGGCTTACCGAACACCCTATACACTTCTTTCGCTGCATTAATGTAATGCCAGCTGTCATTGCCGTCATATTCATCGCCTCCAATCAACAGAAACGGGCGAGGTGCTACGAGGCCGATGAGCTCATGCTGGTCCGTTCCTTTTGGCGCTTCGTGAATGCGATCTCCGAGATACCAATAGTCGTCGTAGTTCGACATTGAGAAGCCGATGCCTAGTTCTGACGATACGACTGCAGCGATTCTCGGCTCAAAGGCAGCGGCATAAAGCGCCATCTTGCCGCCAAGGGAATGGCCGATGATTCCGATTCGAGACGCATCCGCTTGTGGAATATCCGCAATAAAATCACACAGCCGCCGAGCGTCCGAAATCCACTTTCCCATGCCGGTGGACTCTGGATGCCGCCGGGCGAGATTTGCGACAGCTTCGCTATACGACTCGCCATAACTTTCCCCGAACCAGCGGATTGCGACGGCGATGTATCCGTGCTGTGCGGCTGTATAGGCAAAAGCATTCACGCCGCGATCGGCGCTGTAGTTTCTGCCACCAAGGTCCGTAGCCGCGGGAGTATCTACGTCGTAGAAAGGCACAATCACCACAGGACGCGAGCCTTGGTACGCATCGCGCGGACGAAGAACGTACGCCTTCTCGAATAAACCAAGCTCCAATTCGACCTCGAGCAGCGTTCCGGAAAAATTGCGTTGGGCCACCTCGCGCAGCACACGGCTTTTGACGGGACTATCGCCGGTCGCCGGTGGCCGCAAGAGCGTCTGCCACTTATCGCGGAGAGATCGGGAAAGTCCCTCCCACGCCGGCTGGTTGACGCCTGGGCGGATCAGCGACGCCAACGATCCAATCGTATTGGCCACGGCGGCTGGGGCATCGTTGAAGCGCTCAAAGAAGTTTGCCGGCACAGCGCTCGGGGAATCCGGCGCACCACCCGCCCGCACAACGCGAAATCCCGTGAAGATGCTGGCGGAGTCGGGCGACATCGATGAGCGATACCCACGAGACCAGCCGGACGTTGTCGATACAAACGACCCTCCCCGAATGACGCGCGCCAATCCGCTCGTGGGACCTCTCGGGTTTCGAATGGAATCCGGACTGATAACGACGTCGAAGTAGTCGTCGCACCATTCCCAAACGTTCCCATATAGATCGTAGAGGCCGTATTCATTCGGTGCGAGGGACCGCACGGGCAACGGTCCGGCTTCGAGCGCGTCTCTGAATATGGCCGTGCTCTTGGTGGAATGCGAGCCAAGCTTCGCTGCGGCTGGGATCGTATCTTGCGCTAGCGTGCCGGCGGCGCGCATCCATTCCGCCTCGGTCGGCAATCGGTACCCTGCGCAGCCAGAACTCCGCTGCCCCGTAGTTTCGTCATAGCAGGGCGGCAGTCCTTCGTTGCGGCTCCGCCGGTTGCAATAACGGATCGCGTTCCACCAAGTGACGCCATGAACGGGTTTATCCGCTCCACGGTACTCAGATGGATTTTCCGAGACGACTTTCTCGTATTCTTCTTGGGTTATCTCAGATGCGCCAATCAGAAACGCGCTCACATGAACCCTTAGCGGCAGCGTGGTGACCTGATCCTGAACTTCATATGTGCCCGCGGGAACCTGAATCAGATCCTGCGCACCTACGCTGCTTATCGACATAAAACAGAAGATCCACGGAAGAGACGGCGCAGAACTCATAAGTCTAGCTATAGCTAAGCTACTTTCCCAGCCACGGCTTCAAATCCGGAAACAGGAATTGGCGCACTGATTCATCGGAAAGCTGCTCCCGAACAATTAGCCGGCTGCCGGAGTCGATCAAAGGCTCCGGCGTCTGGCCTTTCATCTTGAGGCCGATCGCCTTCGCCGATTCATATCCCATACGGAATGGATCCTGCACGACAAGCGCGTCGATCCAACCGTCACGTAGATCATTCACCAACTGTTCCGACGCGTCAAACGCCACAAGCTTCACGTGCCGGGCATTCCGCGATTTCATTGCTTGCACTGCGCCCGCGGAGCTGGATTCATTGTCCGCAAACAGTCCGCCCAGATCCCGGTGTGCGGCCAGTACGTTCTCCGTTACCGCCATCGCCTTGGCACGGTCTGCCATTCCGAATTGCAACGCCACAATCTGGATTTTGGGGAACTTCGCGTGCATTTCTTCCGCGAAGCCGTCCTCGCGTTCCATCGTCGACGCACTTCCCGGCATAAAACCGATCACTGCCACCTTGCCTGTTCCGTTCAGCACTTCCCCCAATCGCCGTGCAGCCATGCGGCCGCCTTCTTTGTTATCTGTCGCAACGTAGCTGACACGCTGGTCTGAATCGAGCGCAGAGTCGAAAATAGCAACCGGAATTCCCGCCTTTCCGGCGCGCTCTACCACTCCAACCAACGCACGGCGATCAACCGGAGCCAGGACGATTCCCGCTAACCGCCGGTTCACCATGGAATCCACAATTTCAATCTGACGGCTGGCATCCACTTCGAGTGTTGGGGCATTCCATTCCACATCGAAGCCAAACTCGCGAGACGCTTTCACCGCTCCAGCGTGTACAGTTTGCCAGAACAGATGGCTGGCGCCCTTTGGGACGACACCGACGACAGGCCTCGACGCATCCCGGCATGCCAACAGCATCAAGCACATGCCGATCACAAATTTTCGCATCATGGTCAGTGTATGCCTGAGTTGCCGGAAGCCGAAACGATTGCCCGTGTGCTCGAAGGGCACCTTGCCGGCCGTTCCCTAGCCGATGCGGGTGTTTTACTCCGGATGCGGAGGCATGGGAAGTGCGTCATTTTCGATTTTGGCGACAAAATACTGCTGGCCCGTTTGGGAATGACCGGCACATTCCGGCTGCACGGCACACCCGGGCGGTACACGCAGCAATCTTTCGACTTCAGCGGCGTGACGTTGCACTACGATGACATCCGCAAGTTCGGCCGGCTGGAATGGCGCCGCGAGGCGCCTGTTTGGGCACCAGACGTGCTCAATATCACTGCCGGTGAGTTTCAATCGCGTCTCAAAGGTCGTGCCCGGGCGATCAAGCCGCTGCTGCTCGATCAATCAGTTGTGGCGGGGATCGGCAACATCTACGCGGATGAATGTCTCTTTGGAGCGCGAATTCATCCCCTATCACCAGCCGCAACGGTAGACGCCGGCAGGCTGTTTCGGTCGATCCGGCGAATTCTCCGAGCGGCGATCGCGTATGGAGGATCGACAATCTCGGACTTTCGCGATCCGCTCGGGATGGAGGGTAGGTATCAGAACCAGCACTGTGTATATGGTCGTGCGGGACTGCCCTGCCCCCGCTGTGGGACGCCGATCGTCCGGTGCGTCGTCACTCAGCGCGGGACGCACTACTGTCGGCAATGTCAGCCCGCCCCCAATAGTTCCCAGCTGACATCCGGATAAGTTAGGACGCCGGGCGCCGCCGCTCCGGGCGGGCCGGACCGCTGTCCGGCGCACTAGCCCGCTCCATACGCTCGGTTCGCATCAGCGCGCTGAGGAACACGGCATCTGCCATATCGACGGCGGCGCGAACAGTGGAAACCTCGGGGGTCCTGATGACTCGCGCGCCATTCATAACAGCCACAGTAGCGGCAGGGCCCGCGGGAAGTTCCGGCGTACTGACCGCCAACGGCACTTCCAGCTTTTCGAGAAGCTCCAGATGAGCCAAAATCTCGATGTTCTGCTCGCGGCGTTTTCCAAAGCCTAACGACGGATCCACTACTATGCTTTGCGGCGGTACCCCAGCGCGACGCGCGCGCCCAAGACTGGCATCGAGATCTGCAAGCAGGCCCGGTATCGGTTCATTCCAAGGCGGCATTTTCGGCCATGCTTCGGGATTTCCGCGCATGTGCCCGGCAATGAAGCCGCCATCGCGTTCCATCACGACCTTCGCGAGGCGCGGATCAAACGTCAGGCCCGAGGGGTCAAAGATTATTTCGGCCTCGAGATCAAAGGCACGCTCGGCAACGCCTGCCATACCCGTGGCTACACCTACCGGAACGGAGAGCTTGCCCCGCAGCCGTTTCAATGCCGGCGTGAGACGCCGGATCTCCTCGGCTTCGTCAATCCGCCGCGCCCCGGCAAGCCAAGCCTCAGCCGAAATCAGAATGAGATCCGCGCCGGATTCCTCCATCTCCACGGACTGCGCGAACGCCCGGTCGCCATCAAGGGCATCGCGGCCTTCCCGGTGGTGCTCCGGCGCAAGATTCAGCATTCCGGCCACCAGCGTCCGATCGCCGACCGATAACCGGCGCTGTCCAAATCGCCATTCGAACCGGCGGCGCGGTCTCATTTGACGTTCACCGTTACCGGCGGCTTCTTCCCAACAACCAGCACATGACTGCTTGCTGGTAACTTTTGCGCGGGTATCTGGATCAGCTCGCCATTTACCCGTACGGCGCCACTCTTGATCAACTCGTCGGCACGCGATACCGACGGGGCATTGCCAGTGGCCACAAGAACTCGATTCAAGCGCGCGTCGGGAACATCGAACTGAGCCATAAAGTCGGCGTTGCGGCCGTGAAAGTCTTCGATGATTTTCTGAATCAAGGCTTCTTTGGCTTCGCGCGGACGCCCGGAAGATTTCATGGACTCAATCGACGCCAAAGGCTCGTCTGTCAGAAGTTCCCAGTAGCGCCACATCAACTCATCGGGGATGTTCAGCAGCTTCTGGCGCATGGCTGCCGGAGGCTCCGTGATGCCAACATAATTGCCTTTGGATTTCGACATCTTCTCAACCCCGTCCAACCCTTCTAAGAGTGGGACGGTCGCTACGATCTGCGGCGGCTGGCCGTAATCGCGCTGAATTTCGCGACCGACCAGAAGATTAAACTTCTGATCGGTTCCGCCGAGCTCGACGTCACACTCCAAAGCTACGGAATCATATCCCTGCGCAAGCGGATATAACAACTCATGGACGGAAATCGGCGTCCCGTTGCGGTACCGTTTCGAAAAATCATCCCGTTCCAGCAGCCGTGCCACCGTGTACTTTGATGCCAGGCGGACAATATCGGCGAAAAGCATGCGATCGAACCAGTCGCTATTGAAGCGAATTGTGGTTTTCTGCGGATCGAGAATTTTGAAAACTTGTGACTTGTACGTTTCGGCGTTCCGCACAATCTCTTCGCGTGTGAGCGGCGGCCGCGTCAAGTTTCGACCGGTGGGATCGCCGATCATACCGGTCATGTCGCCAATCAGGAAGATGACGGTATGGCCGAGGTCCTGAAAGTGCTTCATTTTCCGCAGAAGCACGGTATGGCCCAAATGCAGATCCGGGGCTGTCGGGTCAAAGCCGGCTTTTACGCGCAGCGGACGGCCGAGTTCTAATCTCGCTCGGAGGTCTTCCTCGCGAATGATCTCAGTAACGCCTTTGCGTAGATAAGCCAGTTGCTCGTCAATCGAAATGGACAAACTAACAGTTTACAGGTGGATGATTTCGGGCGATAACAATGGAAGAAAAGCGGGGCGGTTTTTTGCCACCCCGCAGTAGCGGACTAGAAGCTCAATTGCAAGCGAGCTTCGCATCAGCCCAATCGCCATGGTCTGATCCGATGCCGTCACCGCCATCTCGCACAAGCAGCCGTAGTTCGTTCTTTCCCGCCAGATTGACGCTGACCGATTTGCCGGCATTTCCGCCAAACATCAGCCCGCTGTCGAACAACTTGGTTCCGTCAGCCCAAACCTCGAACACAATCGAGCCATACCGGCCAACCTCGTCATCCACTCCCACTTCAGAAAGGAATGTGCTGCACTTGCCCGCCAGTGAATAGCGAAGCTCTGAAGGAGCGTGTACCCCCAATCCTTTCTCGTACCGTTTCCCGGCTATGGATATTTGACGGCCGTCGCCGGCTGCCGTTTCTCCGTTGCTACGATCAATTTCCGCCGGGCCCCAACCGTTGGTCGAGTACGTTGCGCCCCGGTCGCTGAGGTAACCTGTTGCGACCGTTTGCGGCGGCGCCGATGAACAGGTAAGACGCGCATTGGCCCAGTCAGCATGATCGGAGTTCTTGCCGTCGCCCGCGTCGGTGACCACCAAACGAAGCTCTCGCTTACCCGCGACGGTCACATTCACCGGACTGCCGCCTCCGGAGCCTCTCATGACCGGTGACTCGTAGATCTTCGCTCCATCCGCGTAGACCTGGAAGATCACTGACCCGTTTCCTCCTACCTCGTCATCTACTCCAACCGTGGCTGTGAAGCTCGTGCAACTCTGCCCCAGGTTGTAGCGAATGTCCGATGGCGCATGCACCCCGAGCCCCTTCGCATAGGTCACTCCTCCGATTGACATGGTTCTGCCATCGGCCGTCCCAGCTTCCCCCACACTCATGTTCTTCTCTGCCGGTCCCCACCCATTGGTGGCGCTCATCCAATTCATATCTCCCAGACTCTGCCCTTCACCTTCATCCGGGGGAGGTGCCGGAACCGTCACTCCGCCCGATACCAGCCGCAATACTGCCGCCGATTTCCCTCTCAATGTCACTGAATTTACATGCGCGCCGGAGATCGTCTGGTACGTCCCAGGTAGCGTTACCGTTCTCGTCGCTCCTCCCGGTTCGTTCACCAGCACCATCCCTCCGGAAAAGTCTCTCCTCATCAGTCCAGACCAGTCATACCGGCTCCCACTCGGCGTCCCCAACTGGACGTCGTATCCCGCCCACCAGTTATCCGGTGTTGTCGCCAGGTCTCCGATCATGTCCCGGTCAGTTGAAATCAGAAAGTAATTCCCCAGCACATACTCCATGTCCGGCGGATAGTATTCGTCGAATACGACCGCTTTCCCGCGTGCATGCAAACGATCGATGAACGACAGCAACTCTCGCAGCGACCACGAGCCCGTTCCGCCCGTCAATCCTTCATCCGTTACTCCTCGCTCCACGTTGATGAAATCCGACGCCGCTATCTGTCTCTGCACATATGTGTCCCGGTCTCGCGTACTTGCCGGTCCTGCGTACCAGATCGAGTTATGGAGCATCTCATACGAGCTCAGCTCCCCCCTGATCTGCTCCACAAACTCAGCCATATACCGCCGCCAGTTGTCATAACTCATCGTTCCGCCTGTTCGGGGATCAAACGGCGCCACTTCTGTTCCCGATCCGTTGGATACCCGGAACTGCAGGTTCACATCGTCCAGCCACAATCCCTTGTAGCCCTTCGACAGGGTTGCTTTCGCCCGGTCGATCCAATATCTCCGAAATGCCGGATTCCCCACGTCCGCCGCGTACTGCGGACAACTTCCTCCCGAACAACCCCACGGTATGTACAATCGCCGCCCCTGTGGATCCTTCAAAATCCAGTCCGGATTCTGACTCACCAGCGCCAGATTTGTATGAATTGCATACAGATCCAGGTACAGCCACGCATTCGGATACCAACCCAGCTTGTTATCGAAATATGGCGTATACGTTCCCAGCCGGAACAGCTTCTGCCTCAGAAAATTCTGGGTCGCCGTGCTTGGATAATCCGTATACCGGTTGAACTCCGGGTTGGCACGCTTCACATACCGCACCTTCCCCGCTTCCGCCGTCTGGCTCCATCCACTCTGGCTTGCCATCGCCAGGCACCCGATCAATGCCCCGGCTATCTTCATCCCGCGAAAAGTTCTCATTTCTCGCCCTTTTTCTCCTATCCGTTTTTTGATTCGATACACTTCACCCTCCTTCGCGCTTGCGTTCCTTCGCTCGGCGAAAAATGGCTGACAGATGTACCTAACTAGGCAGATCTATCGATCCGGAAGCATACAAATCATGCTTCTTCTTGTTGGCACTATGGGGCGGTCTTCAGAAAATGAACAACTTGGGCGGGGATACTACGCTGGAATTACACTGAGCTACGACACAACTTGAGACTAACAGAGGCTGAGTCGGAGAGCAAACTCAAAGCAATTCCAGTTATGTACACTGAAACGCGGAACCTCATACCGATTAAATCCCGGCCTTAAGCTTCCTGGCACGGTTGTGCAGGCCAATGAAAAGCCGGCAGTTTGAATGGCGCGAATACTATCCAAACTGTAACTGTCTCGCGATCCAAACGGGTATGCAAACTCTGTAACGGACCGACTGAGTCGAGCCTCAATCTCGCGCCGGCTCTCGTGGATCTCGCGCTGCTGGACATAAATGTCTTCCAGCCCCAGCTTTACATGATGAACAGTGTGCGCGCCAATTGAAAACAATCCGTCGGATAACAATTCTCTCACTTCGGTCCATGTCATCGCATGTCTACTATCTCGGCAAATGTTACCCCAGTTAAACCTTTGGCGCAAGTCCTTCAAGCATGCTTTTCGATCATCCTCGTCTAGTGAGTGCAGAAAACGATACAGTCTGACGTACAACCGTTGCTGCTCAGCCCGCTGTCTTTTCCAGCAACGCCAGCTTGGGGAGGTTGACCTAATACGATGATTCACAGGGGTCCACGAGATTGTTGTACCCTGTCTACTTCGAAGCTCGAGAGAAATAGGCTCAAAATCTGTTTGAAGAACGCGCTCTATTTCATCCCACCAGAACTCGGCAGAACTCCCGATGAAAGATGTTGTCAGGAAAAATGTAGCTGGTGCACTGTGACGGACCAGAATGTCTCTCGCAGTGTGTCCATTATCCGCGTACCCATCATCGAACGTAATTGCAGCCCGCAGTTTGCCAGCCGCTGGCTTGTGGATGAGTTCCGTCAACGGAACGATCTCGTAGCCATACTGCCTGAGAGTAATCAACTGACCCTCGAAATAGTCCGGCCTTACGCTCAAGCCCCACGGATCTATGGAGTCTTCAAGAATGCGGTGGTAGCACAATATGACATTGGAGGTTCGTCCTCTGCAAAGTCGCTGCGCTGCCCGCACGATCGGTCCGGATACTCTCGTCGTCACTTACCGTCAGATGGCCTTCGTTCCTTTAATGTGTACGATTAGCTCGTACTGTGGATCCACATAATCCAGGTCCTGCTCAGACAGTTCTCTTCGCGATATCCCGTGCAATTGCGCTACCGACGCCAAAACGTTTCCATCAGATCCTATATCAAGTCTGTCGTGGAACAATGGCTCGAACATCCGGCGAGCGGCAAGTGAGCTGAAACTCCAGTACCAGGTATCCTTCCATTCATCTGTACTAATCTGCGAAACCCCCGGCACTGTGGCCAACAAAACCCCGTTGGGCCGCAGGATACGATGAAGTGTCCGTACAGCTGCATGAAAGTCGTAGATCAAGTGAAGAGTTTGCGTGCAAATCACGCAGTCAAACGTGTTGGACGGAATATTGCTGCCGTCGCTCAAATCACCGATGATCGTAGCTTCTTTATTCTCCGGATCAACATGCAAAACATCGCTGTGTTCAAGTGCACTCGCAAACTGCAATGTGTAACTGCGATCGCCGATCTCCAGAACACGGCCTGCGATGGATGATGTGTTCCGCTGAAGGAACCGCTCGATATAGTAGCGGTCCACAGGGCCTCCGCGCCGATAACCAAAATCGCGGCTTACGGGCTCAAGCCTACGGAGCGAGCCGTACGGAAATGCAATCGGCAGTACGCGAGAAATGGCATGGCGCATGCGAGAGTTACCCAGCCGCCGCTTCGTCTTTGTAATGAAATCTGTAAAACCTCTTCGCTCCGTTCCGACCATCGACGGGTTCATACCACCACGCCCGCCTTTACTGGAGCTGTGGGTGTGTTGTAGTAGCGTGGATCCGAAAGATTGCCGAATACTCCCAGCTCCACCGCAGCTGCTATTTCCAGGATTCCCGCTCGTACCGTTTTGGTCGTCGTAAACCCTAGCTCGTTGTGGATGCGTTCAAACGATACCCGATAATCCCGCGGATCTTCCGTCTTGTGAACATTCACTACTTCGAGCGACGGTACGCGCTGACAAATCATTTCCACGAGATCGCGCTTCCGAAAGTTTTCGCCCGTGTTCCCGACGTTGAACACCCGCTGCGAAACGGCATCCTCGGGTGAATCCAACACTTTGAGGATTGCGCGTGCTGCGTCATAAACGTGGACATAGGGTCGCCAGAACTGATCGCCGTAAACAATGAGCGTCCTTTCGGCAACTGCGCGCATAGTAAACTCATTCACCGTCAGATCGAAGCGCATGCGCGGTGCTGATCCGTAAAGTGTGGCAAACCTGAGAACCGTTGACGCCATTGTCGATGATTCTGATGTCAGAATGTGCTCTTCAACAGCAACCTTTGTTTCGGCATAGAGAGACACCGGCTTCAGTTCATGATTCTCAGTGGCGAGCACTGTCGGATCGGCCATTCGCCCGTAATTACTGCACGTCGACGCAAAGACAAACCTTGATACACCGGCCGCTCTTGCCTGGCCCATCACGCGTAGCGTCGCCGTATAGTTCAGCGCACGGGCTAGCTCCGGGTCCTTAGAACAGGCAGGGTCCCCGACGATCGCGGCCAAGTGTACCAGCGCATCCGCGCCTCTCAGCGCCTTCTCGACGTCACCCTCGTTACAGACGTCTCCATGTATAAATTCAAACCGCTCCTGCCCAATAAGACTGGGCAGCGACTGACCGCCGTGTAATAAATTATCAATGACTCTGACTTCATGTCCGGCCGCAAGCGCCTTCAGCGACAGAATGGATCCTAAGTATCCAGCACCACCCGTAATTAAAAGTTTCATGATTTTTTTCACCGCCAGATCAAAACACCAACGCCTAGTTGAATTGCGGCCTCGGCCGCGCGAATGCTCACCTTCTTTGCTGTATTGGAAGGAATAATAAGGATGTCATCGGCAGTCAGAAATATTTCCGATGACTTCCCATTAAGAATACTTGACAGATTTAAAGCGATCTCCTTTCGCTCGATGCTATTTTCCTGTCGCCTAAACAATCTCGTTTTACTTGCCAATGCGAAACCGGTCGTACCTTCTGCCAGCGAGACAGCTTCAATAATCGAAATCTGATCACGATCCCCCAGCACAAATCCACCAGGCTTCCTTACTTCACCCATTACATAGAACAACTCAGCCTTCGGCACGGAAATCACATCGTGCGGTCTGATTCGAATATTCAGCGCCGGCTCACGAACTTCAATTAACTCTCTAACCGATATTTCGGCGGTGTAATGTTGAGCTTCTTCGGAAATTGCAGAAGCCCGCAACGGAAACGGCCCTTCGTCCTTCCGTCGCAGAACCTTCAAGATATGACCCGCCTCCGGCTTTAATCCACCGGCCATTGAGATCACTTCAAGTAGATTCTTCTCTCCCTGCAGCTGAAGCGTTCCCGGTGTGTTGAACTGGCCCAGTACAGACACAGGCTGACTCCGAAATTCGACAACCGTAACCGTCAGCGACACATTCTTCACGTATACCTTTAAACGTTCAGCAAGTAACTCCCTTACCTCTTCCAACGTTCGCCCCTTTATATCCATTCGTCCAATCAGCGGAGCGTCGAGAAAACCGTCGGTGTCAACTCGCAATGGCTTTTCCGAAATCTCCTCTGCGCCCAGGCACCACACGCTCAGAACGTCGCCGGGTCCGACGCGATAATTGGATTCTTCGCCAGCGCGCGCGTTTCCTATCAGCAGTAGAAACGCGAGGGTAACTAGTGATGCGCGACTCATACGGTTCTTTCCTCCATCACTGCATCATTGTGCAGCCCGTCCAGCTTCTGCCCGATAAGGTCCGCAATCTCATCTACGTCGTGTTTCGTCATTGAAGGTCCCAGCGGAAGTGTAATGATCTTGTCGCTGTCAACAACGGATCGGAACGGCGGAGTATCAGCGTAGGCTTTAAATCGCGGAATCAGATCGTAATGTCGACTGGTCTGAATACCGGCCTGTGCTAAATGACTTCTGAGGCCCTGAGGATCATCGTTTACGAGGACTGGAAAAATGTGACAGGCCGAATCTGCCAGTTCCCGGTCGGCAAACGGAACAGTTACTCCTGAAGTATTGCGCAGCGCATCCCGATACCAACTGGTCACCTGACGGCGCAAGGAATTGAGCTCATCGACCTTTTGCAGCTGACAGATACCTATCGCACTACGAATTTCATCGATTCGATAGTTATAACCAAGTCCGATTACGTCATATCCGTTTGCGTGGCCGCGGTGGCGGTCAGCCGTAAGAGACGTCATACCATGCGACCGGAGCAAGCGGCACTCGGCAGCCACTTCGGCACGATTAGTAGTGATCATGCCGCCTTCACCGGTGGTCATGTTCTTGTTACTAAAGAAGCTGAAGCAACCCACGTCTCCTAACGTGCCCAGATGCGATTGGGATCCCGAGGAACTGTGATACGAGGCAAACGGAGCGTGAGCGCAATCCTCAATCACCAGCAAGCCGTACTCTCGCGCCGTCGCGAGAATATCATCCATATGACACGCAAATCCCCCATAGTGGACCACTGCAATAGCTTTTGTGCGTGCGCTGATCGCGGCGCGAATCGCAACCGGTGAAATAGTCCAGTCTGAAGGCGACACTACGTCCGCGAAGATTGGCGTTGCACCACAATAGCGAACTGCATTGGCCGTTGCGACAAACGTCAATGCGGGGCAGATCACTTCATCACCTGGCCCGATACCAAGCGCCGCCATGCTGATGTGAAGCGCCGCGGTACAACTTGATACTGCAAGTGAGTGGTTGACGCCGAGCTTTGCACCAAACTGTCGTTCGAAAGTTTCCGTCTCCGGGCCCATAGTGAGCCACTTACTCCGAATTACTCTTGCTGCAGCTTCCACTTCCTGTTCGCCCAAGGATGGTTCAGACAACGGAATGCGCCATTTCATGCGGTCGCCCCCAATCGCAACGTGTCCATCTTCTGATAATCATCATTGGCCTTGTCGTAATCCTCCGGGCGTCCCAGATCAAGCCAATAACCGTTATGCCGAAATGTCTGAACTTCGTGTCCGGTTTCCAGCATTTTCAGCATCAAATTATCAAAGCCGAACGGGCGGCCGGCGGGAACCAGTTCGAGAACATTGCGGCTAAAGACATAAACACCAGTACTCACCAAGTATTCGTATGTGGGTTTTTCAGAAAACTGTTTCAATCGCCCATTCGCGGAAAGCGTGAGAACGCCGAAATCCACCATCATCTTTCGTGAGTAAGTTCCTACAGTCAATAGTTTGTTCGACCGCCGATGTTGGTCAAACAACGCTCGATAATTCAGGTCTGACAAGACATCGCCGTTCATTACCAGAAAATGCTCCGGCAGGTTCGTCAGTAACTTGAGAGGAGCGACAGTTCCCAGCGGTTGATCCTCAACCGAATACTCGATCTGAATGCCCATTTTCCGGCCGTCGCCAAAAAAGCTCATGATCAGGTCCGCCATGTGATTGACAGCCAGCGTAACCTTGCGACAGCCCGCGCGCCGGAGTTGCTCCAAGACGATCGAAAGGATTGGCTGCTCCCCGACCGGAACAAGCGGCTTTGGAAGCGTAGTCGTATAGGGTCGAAGCCTGGTTCCTTTCCCACCGGCAAGGATTACAGCCTCCATGTCGCTTTTCGCGCCTGGTTTTTTCATTTCTAATACGCTCCTTTTCGGAAAAGAACAACCGAGATCGTTCGGAACAGGATGCACAGGTCGAGCCAGACCGACCAGTTACGCGCGTAGAAGATATCAAGCTGCACCCGCTCCTCGTAACTTGTATCGCTACGTCCTGACACTTGCCATAGTCCGGTGACGCCGCCTAACACTCGTGTATACAGCGGATAGTAAGGACCATACCGAACAATCTCCTCTTCGACGATAGGCCGAGGACCCACGAGACTCATATCGCCGCGTAGAACATTCCATAGCTGCGGTAACTCGTCCAGGCTCGTGCGCCTTAAGAATCTGCCGATTCTTGTGACGCGAGGGTCATTGCGAAGCTTGTGATCGCGCTCCCATTCCTGACGTAGTTCGGGATGCTGATTCAGGTATTGCTCCAGCACAGCGGGTGCATCCTTCACCATCGACCGGAATTTCCACGCAAAGAACCGTTTTCCATTGCGGCCAATGCGACGCTGAGCGTAGAACACAGGCCCGGGAGAGTCCAGCTTAATCATCAGGGCAATCAACGCTGCAAACGGCAAAACAAAGATACTTGCCGAGACAACAAGGAAGAGATCTACGAACCGCTTCAACCGTACTCGTGTCGACGACAGCGGAAGATGGTCAATCTCCAGACCTACCATTCCGGCAAGGATGCGGGGATTACCGCTAAGGCATGATGCCTCGTCGATCCGTGGAATCAGCAGAACCCGTTCAAAGCATCCAACACACTTTTCCACAAGCCCGAGAAAGTAACCTTGTTGGTCATAGTCCGTGGCAACTACCGCATAGTAGGGACCACCGAGCGCAGCCAACGTATTAGCGGCGTTTGAAGCGGCAATGACTGGCAGGCCGAGTGTGTTTCCTTCGATTAGCTCGTCACGCTCGACGATAAGAATCGGCTTAAGTCCCGCCTCGGGATGCCTGCGCATCGCGTCTATGGCAGCGCTGCTTGCTAGCCCACCTCCAAAGATGACTGTCGGATGCCCCCAGCAATTTAGAGAAGCCAGCATACTCTTGGCGGCAGCGCGCGTCAGGGGAACAAACACCACCGACAGAGCAATGGCAACCCCCAAAGTCCAGGTAAAGGAAGTTTCCGCGCCGCGAAAAGTGGTTGTCAGGGCGGCCAGCGTCATGAACACCATCGTCGAAGCGATGGCCGTTCGCTGCAGCTCTTCAGGCGCACTCAACGCCATATCGGAGTATAGGCCCATCAACTTATAAACAGCCGGAAATACAAATAAGAGTGGCCAAAGCCGCAGATACATCGCGATCTCAATTGGGCCTTCTACTATCGCTTTGGTCGCCACGCCCAGAGCTACGGCGAGTATTAACGCCAGCAGATCTGCAAGTATAAGCGCCGGAACCATGAACATCGCACCTGTAGCCCGATTACTTTCAGGCCGGAATACTGCATTAGTGATCGAAGTAGCCATCGTCATCATCCTTCGGCGTCACAACCAACGCCTGGGTCTTTCATTCACAACTCCACGCTCAGCCCTGCACGATGTCCGCACGATCCGGACATCCAGATTGTTCCCCACTCCACGGAGAACCCGCGGCTTCCGCCGCCGCTCCCCGTTTCTTCAAAACCGCGGTTTATGACGCGGTTTTGAAGAAACGGGGAGCGGCGGCGGAAGCCGCGGGTTCTCCGTTTCTTCAAAACCGCGTCATAAACCGCGCAGAGCGATTTCAACATGCCCTGCCGAGTAAACAACTCCTCGTAGCGCGCGCGTCCGGCAGCCCCCATCTGGCGTCGTAACTCTGCACTGGAGAGAAGTGTTTCCAGCTTTTGCGCCATGTCCGCTTCGTCCCCGACGTTGGTAAGAAATCCCGTATGACTGTGTTGAACAGCCTCGCGAACACCGCCAACATCGGTTGCAATCACTGGAAGGCCTGCGCGCATTGCTTCGAGGATCGTCAAAGGAAATCCCTCCCACCTACTGGGAAGGACAAATAGTTGAGCAGCGGCAAATAGCTCACTGATGTCCCGCCGCTCGCCGAGAAACTGAACTCGATCAGAGAGCCTCAATGTGGCCGCCAGCGCTTCTATCTCGCCACGGGTGGGTCCATCGCCGACGAACATCAACATCGCGTCGCTTGCGATGCGATGTAGAGCGCGCAGTAGCAACGCTTGATCCTTTTGCGGAACAAATCGCGCCACACAGATGATCCCGGCCTTTGTAGAAACGCCCGGATCCGCGCGTAAGTTGGTATCGGCGACGCCATTGTGGATCGTTATCTGCTGTGGCTCACGCCCGACGCCATTCCGGAGCGCTAGGCGACGATTCTCTTCGGAAACGTTCACGATGCAATCCGTGAATCGACTAATCGCCCGTTCTACGGGAAGGCCAATGGTGCGCCATTTCCAAGACGTACCTTCCGCGAAACACCAGGTGTGTGCCGTGAATATGCTTGGCACGCGTAACGACGCGGCTGCAACCCGGCCCACAACGCCAGCCTTTGATGTATGCAGGTGAACGAGGTCCGGCTTCCGCCGCGCGATGATTGATCGGATTGCGAATACCGCGCGGATATCATTGATCGGATCAATCGGCTGTACCAGGGAAGGAACTACTTCGCAGTAGATTCCCATGTCCTCCAGATGCTTCGTCAGAAAACCGTGCTCTCCGACTATCACCTCAGGAGTAACCCGGCCTTGGAGACCTTCCAGTAAATCGATTAAGTGAGTTTGCGCGCCACCTAAATCGGCTCGCGTAATAACATACAGAATCTTCATGCGTCCTCCCGTGCGGTCCAGGCCAAACCAAACAAGAACCAGAAATGACGCCAGTGAAGACTATCGATTACGACGCAGTTGGCTAGCTGACCTACAGTACATACACTCACGACAATAAAGAATCGGCGCCAAAAGGGATCGCGAGCACGAATGGCCGCGCCGATGGATCGAAAGACGGTGATTGCAAACAATCCCAGAAGACTGATTCCGCCGAGGACCCCGTTCTCGCTAAACGCACGTAAATAGGTACTATGTGTCGCATAGCGAAATACAAACTCGGACTGCCCGGGACCGATACCCAGCGGTTCGTCCACCACACTCCTCATCGCGAGTGAATGCGTATGGAATCGCATCCGGTCGTATGTTTGAAGCCCGCGATGACCGAGCCGGATCTGAAGCATGGCATCCACGACGGGAATCTTGGCAATCAAATAGACCGCGGCGGCGGCCATCGCGCATAAGCCGGCAAACATTACCAGCTTGCGGACAATCTGCCGAATATCACGATTCTCAATCAGCTGAAAGAGAGCCATTCCGGCCATCGAGATTGTCAAGTTCATCCAGCAGGCGCGGGAAAAGCTGAGAAAGATTCCTGGAACGCAAACTAAGAGGACACTGCCCCAGATCCACCAGCGGCGGCGATGGTGCTCCGGCATCAGCAGGTTCGCGGCCGCATACACAGCGACTGGGACAACAAACGGTCCAAAGACGTTGGGGTCTTTGAATAGTCCCTTGGGCCGGCCGTAAAGCAGTAAATACTGCTGTCCGCCGATCAAATGAAGGTAGGACCCAGCGGCCAGAACGACAGTTACAATCGCAGCGGCCGTGTAGCCGGCAAAGATTGACTCTACAGCTGCCTTACCGAGCGCCGTAGTCACCGCGAAAAAGAACGCAGTAGAGGCCAGTAGATAAAGCGTTACTGCGATGTACCAGACGCCGCGCATAGGATCCACTGAGTTCCACAGTGAGATCACATTGAACAGTGCAAACAACAAAAGAAACAGCACCGGGATGGCATGTACTTTGTCGATGCGATACAGGTTGAATATGAACCCAATCGGGATAAGGAGGCAGATCAGCAGATCGACTGGAGCCGGCTCAAACAACACCAACGCACTGATAGCCATCGCCAGCCCAACTGCGATCAGAAAGAGCCGCGTTCGGGCATCTACATCGCCGGCCCATCGAGGCCGCGGTTCGTCCAACAGTCCAAAAGACGGAACCGCGTGCGTCACCGCCAGTGCAGGTAATCTGGTCATGCCTTTGCCGGATAATAGGCGTGGATATTCTCTTCAGGCTGGCAATCGTTCAAGATCGTTCCAAACACGTTGCTGCCATCCTGCTGCAACCGCTGCCGGCACAGGGAAGCCGTTTCGAATGACGTCTTGCCAGCTCGAAGAACGAGGATGATGCCATCGGCATTCCGTCCCAACAGCCGTGCCGCCGGAGCGAGCATCATGGGAGGCGTATCAATGATGGTGGTGTCATAATCCAGCCGCACCATTTCGTACAAAGCCTTCAGGCCTGCCTGATCGAATAGAGTCCGGGACGAAGTCGGCCATTCGCCGCTGCTCATCACGTAGAGCCCAGGCGTACTGGTGGGATGGGTGTAGTCGCTGAGATCTACCATTGGTTTGGCCGAGGTGAGCAACTCAGCAAGTCCATTTTCTTTCGGGATGTCATGAATCGTATGAATCCGTGGCAATCGAAAGTCGGCATCTATGAGCAGCACTTTTCGTCCTGTTTCCGCAAGAGTCTTTGCCAGCTGGCTAGCGATCGTCGTCTTGCCGTCTTTGGGGTGAGGGCTAGTTACGACAATGACGCTGTGCTCGCTGCCTGTTGTCAACAGTAGGGATGTAACGATTGCCTGATAGGAATCACCGGCAAAAGCCGCAGTCGCGCTAAAGGGCTCGCTATTACTTGCATCGCCGCGTCCACGAGTGCTGTCCAGGCCAAGCGCCAGCCGGTTGCCAACCTTTCTGTGATGTACCCATGGCACTGTGCCGAGTTCTTGAACCTGAAGAATCTGAGAGATTTGTCCGGGCCGCTGTAGGCTACTCTTGCTGAGTGCACGGAAAATAACCACGCCCGACGTGAACAACAAACCTCCCAACCCGCCGAGTGTTGCTCCTAGAATCGGGATCGGCCTGTGAGGGTCTGCAGGAACTTCGGCTGGTTCGATAATTCTGAGGTTGGTCCCCCGGGTAGCAGAAGCGACATCCACCGTCTTCGTCTTCTGCAACATGTCCGCATAGAGAGCGCGATTGATCTCGACGTTATGCCGCAGCGTGTCATAACGAATGCGAAGTCTGCCCTGTGCGACGACAACCTGTGACTGGGCACGGTAGCCGTCGGCGAGCAGCTTCTCCCGGTGATTTGCTGTTTCAAAGTCACTTTCCAGCCGGTTGATCACTCGCCTGCGTTCGGCAGAAATCTCGGAAAGGATCTGTGCAATCTGCGCATCCACACGTTGCACCTTGTAGTTTGTCGGCATCAGCAGCGTGCTTAGCTCCGCGTGTTGCCGGCGAAGCTCGGACAGCCTGGCCTGAAGATCTCGCAGCGGCGGGTGATCGATCGTAGCGGCGAGTGATTCAGGATCCGTCTTCTCGGCGTTGCGCATCAGCGATTCCTTTGCGATGCGGTCCGCCTGTGCAGCAGACAGTTCCTGTTGCAGCCGCTGCAGCTTTTGCTCGGCCAGGATCACCTTGTCATCCACCAGCAGGAGGCCTGCTCCTGCTGCGTAACGTTGGAGCTCGCGCTCCGACGACTCCATGTCGCTCTTGAGATCCTCGAGCTTGCTTTTCAGCCACCCGGCGGTTTTCTCCACACCCTCCCAACGCGACTGAAGGTTGTCTTCAATGTAGAGTTCCGCCATTGTTCCTACAAAGCGGGAGGCATAAGCAGGGTCCGGTGACTCGAAGTAGAGTTCGAGAATATTTCCCTGCGGCGCGATGCCGATATTCAGATTTGCCCGTGCCGCCTCAAGCGCAGCGGATTGCCTCTGCTGGCCGTTCGGTTGTCTCCCGAACAATCGGTCAACGAGCGGGCGTGGTTTGCGGGGATCTGTGTTGGGGGGGTCACCGATTTTAGCCAATACTTTTCTTGCCAGCGCGTCAGTTTTCAGAATCTCAACCTGAGTTTCCAGGTAGCTGGTCATTGCTCCCGCTTCATGGCTCTGATTCAGTGGGTTGATGTTACGCGTATTCAGGAAATCTGGATTGACATCGAGTACCTCGAGCTTCACCACCGCGCGATAGATCGGGGTCCGTTGTAGAGTAATCCACAATCCCGCAGCGGCCGAGCACAGAGTTACAAATCCAATGAGTAGAAGCGATCGTCCCAATTTCCGCCAATGTGACAATAAGCTTTCATCGGTGGTAAGTCCTCGAAAGCCAGCTATCTCGTTATCACTGGTAAGAAGTTTCATTGACTCTCCAGGGAACTAATGTTCCGGTACACTTTCTTTCCAGTTGGCCGCTCCCAAAGTGTCGGTGGACGGATTGCTGATTCCTCTTCGTCCGTAGTTCCCAATCCAGAACGGAGCCAACTTCGCGGCGGCGCGAAATAGCTGCGCCACCATATATGCTTCAGCAAGTACGGCCCCCCAGGCCGCACCAAGATGAGCGAATTTCACCGCCAACCCAGCGGTGAGAAAAATATTGAGGAGACCACTCCCAATCACAATGCGACTCACAACTGCCTGATATCCCAGTGGCATCAACCACTGCATAGCCGATATATTTGCCAGTGACCCGAAAAGGACGATCAGTGACATGATTCGTAGCGCCGGGACCGCCATTTCGAATCCCGGACCCATGACAGTGGCGATGATCGGCTGAGCCAGAATCGCCAGAGAGGCGGACAGAATGAATCCTCCCGCGAGCAGGACAACCGCGCCGATCCTTGCCAACCGCGCAGCTTCGTCGAGAGCGTTCGCCGCCAGGTGGCTGATTCGGGGATAGAACGCCTCATGTATCGGATTTAAGAGACCGAGCGTCGCGGAGCTGATTTTTTCCGCCGCCGCGAAATACCCAACGACGTGCAGCGGCTCAAACGTACCCAGGATGAAGACAGTCGCCGTGCCGCTGAGACCCGTGGACAGCCGATAAATAAACGGGGACCACGCAGCTTGAAATGCCGCCTTCAGGTCGTTGATCACGGGCCACTGTACTGCACCGGAACGGACGATCAGAAAGTATCCTGCGCCCGTCGTTACCAAGGGACCCATTCCCTGTAGAACAAGCGCTTTCCAATCATCGTCAGGGCTGCGAACCAACAGCAGGATTCCCGCCATCCCGATCAGCTTTCCTACCATGTCGAGAACTGCGGCGGTCTTTAGGCGCTCCATGCCCTGAAAGAACCAGAACGGCGTTAAACCTTGGGCAACACCGAAGAATACGGCCCCCGCCAGCAATGGCAAGCGATCGGATAAGTTCGGAATAATCGGCGAGAGCAGAAACACAGCGACGCTACCGGCGAGCGCGAGGAGAAGCTGCGAGCAGATAACTCCGCTAACAACCTTCCTGCTGGTATCTTTGTTGTCCCGCGTTCTCGCTACTTCGCGCGCGGCCGAAAGTGGAAATCCGAACTCCACCACAACCATCAGAAACATGCCCACCGATAGTGAGAACGCAACGCCACCCCACCCGGCGACGCCCAGTACACGAGCTAGATAAGGTATGACAACAATAGGCGCTAGCTTTCGGCAGAGTTGTATCCCATAAAGGGCAACCGTGTTCTGAAAGAGCGGGTTTCTGACAAACTGCCCCTGTCTGAAGATCTTCATTCGACGCTCCGTGCCGGGGACGTAGGCGCCGGCGGCAGCGTCGACACCGGGTGCTTGTCATGGTTGTGCTGTTTGGCGCACGCTGTTTCGTAAACGGAAAGAAGTTGATTAACGACCCGGTCCCACGTATAACGGCTTTCGACCAGAGCCCGGCCGCGCTCCCCGCAAGCCTTCAGTTCCTCCGGGCGGGCGGAAAGTTCCTGTAACGCTTTGGTCAGCGACGACGGCGACGAATCGACAACAAATCCTGCCTGCGCAGTTTCAACATCGGGAAAGTGACATTGCGGCGAGATCAGGACCGGCGTGCGTGATGCCAGCGCCTCGAGGATCGCCATCGAAAACCCTTCGCCATCCGAAGGAAGGCAGAAAAGATTTGCGCGGCTCAATAAGTGCCTCTTGATATCCCCATTCACCATGCCCGCAAATACGACACGACTCTCCGCGCCGCGTTCGCGCACCTGATCCCGGAACTGCGTTTCAAATCCATACTCATCCGGGCCGGCCAATACCAGCACCGGGTTCGGCAACTGGTGATGACAACTCAGAAAGGCTTCGAGCAGGCGAGATGCTCCCTTTTGCGGGTGCATTCGACTCATGAACAACACGACAAAACTCGACGACGTAATCTGCTTCGGTAAGAAACCTGGCTCGGGATGATCTACCCCATACTGATTCGCGTCCACACCATTTGGAACCACTCGACAATCAGTTTTGACGCCGAGCGCGCGATAGCTGGCAACCTCAGCTTCAGTCAACGCGAGCAACACCGACGCCCGGTCCATAATTGGCTTTTCGATCATCCGGATGTAGAGGCGTTTCTTGGCGCCGCGATACTGCAACCGGCCCGGATCAAAAACACCGTGCTGTTGATAGACAAGCGGCCGCTCGAAACGAAATGCGACTCTCGAGGCGGCGATCATTGGATAGGTGAACGGCGCGTGCGCGTGCACAAGATCCACCGAAGGCATGATCTTTTCGAGAGCCCGCTTCATCTCCGGCGTATAAAGGAATCCGGATGACCGGGAGAGGTAGGGAATAAACGGAAGATACTCCCGCACTAACTCCCGCCGCGCGAAATACCACACCGATACACCCGAGACATCATGGGCAACGTTTGGTTCTATTGCCAAGTCCTCATCCAGGTTGCTGTTCGACGCAAATACGGTGACCCGATGTCCAAGCCGAACTTGTCGTTCGGCGATCTCAAAGCCGGTAAACACGGTACCGCCCAGCCGATAGGCTGGCTTGTAGCCGTTCAGGATGTGGAGAATATGCATGTAGCCCGAGATTTCACGGTGATGAACCGGCAACTCACTGAAGAGCGCCCGTGTTCTGGTTGCTAAACAGCCCGATCCGGGGACGATGCGCGAGACGGCTCAATGGCCATAACCTTCGCTGGCTCGGCAGTCTGATTGTCGTAGGAGCGGAGCCACCCGGCCGTCCTGCCGGAGAACACCGCGAAGTGGTAACCAGCCTTTCGGAAGCGAAGCAGTGCCATATTCAGGCAGGTACCGCCAAGCGGGCGAACTAAGTGCGGGGCAACAAGGCCTAATGGAAATCGATGCTTGCGAAGAACGCGGCCGAAGCCGCGGCCATACGCGCGCGCCTTTTGGCGCACTGCTTGCGACGCCGGACCCGCCGTCCACTCCGGATGGTGCACAATCAGGTCTGGCTCGTAGTGAGCGAGCCGGCCGGACTCGATAAGACGCAAGATGAAGTCGGGATCCTCACCGCCTCCCCACGGAGTTCCCGCTCCGACGCCGAGCGTTTCGTCAAAGCCCAGCGCTCTCGCGCATTCAATTCTGGCAAAGATACTGATACTGCAGGATCGTGTCCAAACGTTGGACCGCTTAATTCTTCCGGGAGTCAGATCCCATCGTCCACTCGACGGCAAACCTTCTGCGGTGAGCGATCGGCCGCAAACGGCGCTTAGCGACGAATTCTGGACCAGATAATCCCGAACGCTCTGCAGAAGCGAATCCGGGTACCAGCAATCATCGTCTGGAAACGCCACAACGTCGCCCGACGCACGCTCCAACCCAACATTCAGCGCTCTGGAATGTCCCCGTACCGGACCCGCGTAGATCAGATTATCGACCGAACAATCCCGAAGGTACTCGCGTACTCCGGTGTCATCCGGCGGGCCCACAACAATAACTTCGAAGTTGCGGTATACCTGTCTAGCCGTGCCCTCAAAAAATCGGTCCAGGTCGCTTCGACGACCTACCGTACTCAAAATCAAAGAGAATTTCATGGCGGAAAATCCTTCTTAGGTGACCGTGCACAGCAACCGACACACCAATGTTTTTACTAGACGAGCAATAGCGAAGACACGACGCCCCTCTACCCGTACTCATTCAATTCGTTGTTCTTATTGGGAGGCTTCTATCTCAGCGTAACAGCTAGCTTTGAGTTGAGAATACAGCAACGAATACAAAAAATAAAGCCTTTATGAAGTAATACCAATCTTGCTAGTCCTAGTCCGCTTAGTACTTTCATGACATTTCCTCATTCGCGCATTTATCCTCTAGCCAGCTACGCTCGCCCGTTTTCAGTTTGTACATGTTAACCGCGCGGATGCCCAATCCGCATGATCGTAGTCGATCCAGTCACTTCCTCCTGTTACTCGAAGAAGTAACTCCGCTCGCCCAGTTACATCCACATCTACTGTTTGCGTTACACTGGATCCGGTCATTGTCCCGCTCGAGAATAGCTGAACGCCATCCGCGAAGACCAGGAAAACGACCGATCCCATCGCACCTACCTCGTCATCCACCCCAACGCTCGCCTGAAACGAGGTACAACTCCCGCCAAGGTTATAGCGAATCTCGGATACAGCATGCACCCCGAGACCTTTAGCATGAGTAACTCCATTCAGAACAATTGGCCCACCGTCGCCCGCGGCATTCTCCCCGTTGCTGCGATCCTTCTCTACCGGACCATATCCATTAATTGGCGTTCCAATCCATGTCATGTCACTGAGAAAGCGGGTGGTAAGTGCAGCTGACACGGTTTGAAATGTCCAGGTATGATCACTCGCCAGCCGATTTCCTGCAACATCTGATACACCGGAAGGTCCTCCGGCCACTTTGGCCAAGTACGTCGTGCTGTTTTTCAACGAAGCCGCCGGCTGAAGAGTTACCGTGCGTGTAGCCGCCGCATAGCTTACCGTTGCCGCTAGTACTTCGGTTGTTCCCTGTTCCACCAAAGTAACCGTACTGGTATTGATGGTAGAGGTCAGCATATTTTCTGAGAACACGGCTGATACGGCAGCAGTCGTGGCGATCCCTGTAGCACCAGAAGATGGAGTGGTGCCGGATACAGTCGGTGGAGTAGTGTCCACCGGAGGCGAGGCTACCGTACGGAACGTCCACGTCTGATCGGCTGCCAGGTGATTTCCTGCGATATCGGCGACCCCGCCAGCGCCGCCTTTCACAGAGGCGGCATAGACGGTATCCTGTTTCAACGCGGTAGTTGGCTGAAATAAACCTGTTCTTGTCGCCGCCACATAGTTTACCGTTCCGGCAACAGGTGTTGCTGTCCCCTGCTCCATCAAAAACAGCGTACTGGCGTTGACCGACGAGGCATTCATTGCTTCGGAGAACACAACGGAGACAGATGTGGATACGGGTACGGCCGTGGCTCCATTGACAGGAGCGGTGCTGACGATCGTCGGAGGTGTCGTTTCGGAGCTGAATGTCGCTGTGAATGTTATGCCCGTTTCACCTACCGTTACATTGTGCTGCTGAGCGCCTCCGTTCGACCATGATAGAAACGTCCGACCTCCTTGCGGAGACGGCGCGAAAATCGTATGAGCTGAACCTGCCGTCGTCTGCCTGGTTAGAGGACTGGTTCCCGCAATACCGCCATAGACCACCTGCAACCCAGTCGGGACGGTCGCAAGAGTAATCGGTATCAGCTTTGGTTGAATTACGACTGTCTTAGTTTCGCTAAGGCCACCGCTATCGGTAGCAGTGAGATCCAACTCAAAATGACTTTCATCACCATGGTCGGGAATGACGAAGCTTCCGGACGCTCCTGTTACTGTCGTAAGAATATGTATGTGACATACCCCGCTCGGGCAGTGTTGGATGCGGATTACCCATGACAGATTCGAACTCGGGATTGTGCCATCCTCCGCATCGGTGGCTGATCCCGAAAAGTTGATGACATCTCCCACCTTATACGTCAGGGTCGGGGATGGAGATGCAATAGTGACAACAGGCTTTGCGTTCGTGGCAGTGCAGGTAATCCTGGCGTCTGCCCAATCGGCATGGTCGGAATCAATCCAGTCGCCACCGTCCAGCACACGAAGCCTCAACTCATTCTTTCCGCTGATGTTTACCGATATAGGAAGTGGTCCGTCGGTCCCGCGGCGAACCGGACTCGCAAACAATCTAGTTCCATCCGCCCAAACTTCGAATACCACCGACCCGAAATTTCCGACCTCGTCATCCACGCCAACGTCGGCAGCGAAGGACGTACACGCACCGCCCAGCGCATACCGCACATCGGAAACCGCATGTGTACCCAGCCCCTTCGCATAAACGGTTCCGCCAATGGTTAAGGGTCTGCCATCTCCTGCTGCGTTCTCACCGTTGCTGAGATCCTTCTCGACGGGTCCATAGCCGTTGGTCATCGACGTCCACGTTAGATCGCTTAGATACGTTGCCACGGAGCCGCCGCCGCTTCCAGTCGTAAAAGTCCAGGTGTCGTCGGCAACCAATGGATTACCTGCCACATCCTTTACTCCCGACTCACCGCCCTTTACCGTTACAAGATAGGCTGTGGACGGCGTGAGTGGGGCGTATGGTTGCAGAGTGGCGCGCCGGTTCGGCGCATCATAGTTAAGCGACGCAGATACCGGATTGCCGCCGGTTTGAAGATAAAAAGTGCTGGTTGTAACGGTGGCAGCATTCATCGGCTCAGAGAACGTAATCACAACGCCCGTTGAGATCGGTACACCAGTGGCATTGCTTGCCGGGTTCCGGGTGGCAATAGTCGGTGGAGTCGTATCCGCCGCAGCGGTGCAAGTAATCTTTGCATCCGCCCAGTCCCCATGATCGGATCCAATTCCGTCACCTCCATCAAGTACCGCGAGCACAAGCTCTTGCTTGCCTTGTATATTCACGTTCACCGATCTCGTCGCGGTCGAGCCCGTCATTAATCCGCTGTCATACAGCGTTGTGCCGTCAGCTTGAACCCGAAAGACGATACTTCCAAACGGACCCACTTCGTCGTCCACGCCAACTTGAGCCGTAAACGCAGAACATTGACCTAATATCGGATAGCGAAGTTGTGATTGCGCGTGAGTTCCGAGACCTTTCTGAAAGGTAACTCCCGCGAGAGTGATTACTTTTCCGTCGCCGTCTTCAAGCTCTCCATTACTGCGGTCTTTCTCAAAAGGTCCCCAGCCATTGGTGGCGCTAATCGGTAGCAGATCGCTAACAAACGATGTACCTGGTGGTGGAGGTGTCACTGTTGTAAATGTCCAGACGCGGTCCCCCACTAAGGTATTACCGGCCAAATCGCGCGCGCCGCTAGCGCCGCCCCGTATAGTAACCACGTAGGTCCCGCCTTGATCGAGATTGGCAACAGGATCGAGAACCGTTGTATTCGTTGCGGCTGTATGGACGATTGTTGCGGAAACTGGCGATCCACTACCTTGCTTCCGCAGTTCGAACGTCGAAGCATTCAGCGACGACACATCCATGGCTTCCGTCCACGTCACGCTGACTGATGTGCTTAACGCGCCTATGCTCCCATTGGCCGGCGTTGAGCTGAGTATGTTCGGCGGATCCGCATCAGGGCCGTCAATATGACGGACGCGCTTTAGTTGACCGGTAACAATGGCCAGGTAGTACAAATTGCCGTCCGGACCCATGTTGAACGCTACAGGACCTTCCGCGTTCGTCGCGAAGTTAACCGGTGTTCCGACAAGATTATTGTTGGCGTCTACCTTCAGGTATGTGATGGTGCTGTCGGCATAGTCCCCGTAAAAAAATGCCCCCTGATACTCTGCCGGGTAATTCGTTCCGGTATAGAACACACCACCTACGGCAGCGGCGCTTCGTCCGGCTCTATCGATCTCAACCAGCGGTCCCTTAGCTGCAGCCGGTCCCTGCTGATAGAGAGCCTGGCAGACCGGTAAAGGCTCAAACCCGCTCTGGCGGGCATTTCCCTCAAAGCATGGCCAGCCGAGATTTGCACCAGCAGTCGCCACATTGATCTCTTCGAAAGATCCCCAGCCCACTTCGCCCATGAAGGGAACATTGGACCCTGGCTTTAGCCCGAAACGGAATGAGTTCCGCATTCCATAGGCAAAAATCTTGGATTGGTTTGCGGCCGCATCGCCCGTCCAAAAGGGGTTCGACGGCAATCCTGCACCAGTAGGGGTAATTCTCAACAGCTTGCCGGCCAGGGAATGCAGATACTGTGACCGCAACGCGTCGTCGGTTACGATGTTGAAATTGGCGCCCTCACCCAGACTGACAAATAGATTCCCGTCGGATGCGAATCGAATCCCTCCGACACTGTGAGACCAATAGTCAGACGGAATACAATCGGCGCCTTGCGGGAAGTCGTTACAGGAACCGGTACCACCGACAACAGTTCCCACCAACACTAACTCCGAACTGAGAGATGCTGTGTCTCCCTGTGCAGTAACTCGAATAACTTGAGCAGTTTTTGGTCCGGAGGCGTCTAACGGATCATGTTCGTACGTATAGGACAGGTAAACGTAACCGTTCGTCGCAAAGTTTGGATCCACGGCCAGCCCGAGAAGTCCCCGGTCCCATATGCTGTTCACCCGGCTTCGCATATCCAGAAACGGCGTCGGGAGGATCGCACCATTTTTGAAGATTCGAATCAATCCGGTCTGTTCGGTGAATAGAATCCGCCCATCGGGAAGAAACGCAAAATTGGTGGGCTGTTGCAAACCCGATGCCACAACGTCCACAAGAAATCCGAGATTGATGTTGATCGCGTTACCCATGGGCGCCGCAGCTAATCTCGGTTCGATCTTTACTGCGCGCGCGGCGCCGGCGCCCGTGGTTGAATTCTCTTCAGGGCTTACCAGCGTTTCATCAACAAGGAACTCCATGGGTTGGTTATCGGCGGGAGACAGTGCCTCGCTTCGAACCGGGTCACCCAACTTGAAAGCCCCCGCCTGCCAGACGCATCCTCGCCGGAAGGTTCGCGCATGCTGTTCTGCGGCTCGAAACTCAGTTCGATAGCGCCCCACTCCGACGGTTCGCACTAATCCGGCCCTCAGTAAGTCGAGCGCTACAATGTTGCCAAGCTTCCGGAAGTGATATGCACGGCGCCGGCGCTGATCGAAAGCCTCAAGGGGATCGTCTTCAAGGTCGACGCCGCCCGCCAGTAACAACTGTAAACCCCTCGCTGCCAACTGTCCACAAGCCGTCCGCAGCGGTGGAGCTTCAATACCAGCCAGACGGATCGCGCTGCGCAGGCCGTTTACATATACGTCGATGCTTTCACCGTCGATGACCCGTACGAAACCTCTCACTGTCCGATTCCCAGTACCTGCAGCGGGGGCTCCGCCAGGAGGGACACGAATGATACGTGGCTGTGCAAGAGCAGCTACACTCATTACCGCGATCAGTCCCCACCGGATCACCGATGCATATTTGTTACTCGAACGCAAAGACGGGCTTCCTCCTCCCAACACGTACCGCCCGAGTAGTCTGTAAAACACAAGTGCTCGCAATGTCGGTTCGGGCGGGCCAACAAGCAAGGAATAGGAAATCTAAACTTCCGAGAAGTTTTGATTATAGGGCCGGCTATAACAAAGTCAATTGGAGATATCCCCACTTTGCAGGAGGAATATTAAACGTTACAGAAGTGTCTAGGAGCTTCCAGAAATGCAAGTCACTGAGAGGAATGATTATAGATTTGCGACCCGCACTAAATGTCACCTGTTTTGCATCTAATCCGCTATTGATCATTTAAGTACTATCAAGTTCTACTGTTACTATCAGTACCGATCATCGCGCTGTCTGCGCGAGCAATGCTGTTTCCAACGATCTCCCCACGCATACGTCTCGCCCGTTTCAAGCTGTTCGCGGTGTCAGCGGATTTTTTTTTGGCCGACCCCAAGCGTCTCCGCCATGGCATGCATTGAAAGCGGTGGGTGACGAAGCTTTATATACAATAATTAAATGTTGTCCGCGGTGGTCTCAGAGAGGACAGAGTACCCGGTCGTCGTCTCCGGCAATGCCGGTTCGAAGGAGATTTGGACGATCTCTAAAATACGCCTTCCCGTTGTCCGCCGACGGTTTTAAATACTATGCCTGAACTCAAACAAAACACCTCCCGCCGGGATGTCCTGAAGACGGGGGTTGTGCTTGCCGGCGCGCCGGCGCTGCTCCGATCGCAATCCGCGGCCAAGGCAATCAAGGTCGGTCTTGTCGGTTGCGGGGGAAGAGGTACGGGCGCCGCCGCACAAGCTCTGAAGGCCGACGACTACTCAGAATTAACAGCTGTTGCAGATGTCGATCTGGAGCGGGTCAACGCGTCGCTTGAGACCCTGAAGAAAGTAGCCGGCCCGAAAGTAAAAGTGGAATCGGCCAACATCTTTACCGGCTTAGATTCATACCAGAAGTTGATTAATAGTGGCGTGGATGTCGTCCTGCTGGCTACCCCGCCGGGTTTCCGCCCACAGCACCTGCGGGCGGCGGTTCAGGCTGGTAAACATGTCTTCTGCGAAAAACCCGTTGCGGTCGACGCGCCCGGCGTTCGTGACGTTCTGGAAACTGCCAAGATGGCCAAAGAGAAGAATCTCTCTCTGGTTTCCGGCTTCTGCTGGCGCTATAGCCCCTATATCCGAGCCACATTCGAACAGGTCCACGGTGGAAAGATCGGCAACATTGTTGCGTATTACGGCACCTACTACACCAGCCCGGTAAAGCCTATGCCTGCCGCCGACACGCGGCCGTCCGGCATGAGCGATGTCGAGTGGCAGATTCGCAACTGGTACAACTTCGGGTGGCTTTGCGGAGACAGCCTTGTGGAACAGGCGATCCATACAGTCGACAAGGTGGCATGGGCCTTTCAGGACAAAGCTCCCCTCAGTTGCGTCGCTGTTGGCGGACGCCAGATTCCCGCCCAAGGCGGCAATATTTATGACCACTTTGAAGTGAACTACCTATATCCCAATAATGTCCGCGCATTTGTCGCAAGCCGCCAGATAGAAGGCTGCTATAACGAAACGGCCGACTACATAATGGGAACCAAGGGAGTTTGCACCATTGGCCGCGGCCCGATCCCTCGGATCGAGGGGGAGGAGAGCTGGCAATTCGAGGGCGAAAAAGGCGATATGTACCAGGCGGAGCACGACGCGTTGTTCGCATCAATTCGCAGTGGGAAGGCGATCAACGATGGAGAACGTCAGGCAACCAGCACGATGTTGGGCATCATGGGGCGAATGGCGGCCTACACGGGACAGTCGCTCACATGGGACCAGGCGTTCAATTCCCAGGAACGCCTTTTTCCGGAAAACCTCGAATGGAGTATGAGTCTGCCGGTTAAGCCAATGGCCATGCCGGGAGTAACACCATTTGTCTAGAATTCTCATTGCCTTACTGCTTTTGAGCAAGTGGACTCTTGCGGCTGATGAGCGGGCTACTGTCGAAAAGTTGCACTCCAGGATCGCCGGCCAGACGAAAGAAAAGCAGGAGGCGGATATGCAGCCCTACAAGGCAGCTATCCCCAACTCAACCGTCAGCTTCGAAATGGTGCCTATAAAGGGAGGCGAATTCCTGATGGGTACTCCCGATACGGAAAGGAACCGCCGCAAAGGCGAAGGGCCTCAACATACCGTAAAAGTCGACCCTTTCTGGATGGGGAAATTTGAAGTGACCTGGGATGAGTATCGACTCTTTATGTTCTCGAAAATGGCGAACGAAGCTGAGAACAAAGATGAAGTCGTCGATGCCGTCAGCCGTCCGACGCGACCCTACGTGGAAATGAGCTTCGGCATGGGGCTTGATGGCTTTCCCGCGATCAGCATGACTCAGCACGCGGCCAACAAATACGCCGAGTGGCTGAGCGCAAAAACCGGCCAATTCTACCGGCTTCCGACCGAAGCTGAATGGGAATACGCGTGCCGCGCCGGAACCACCACCGCTTACTCCTTCGGAGACGACGTGGCCCAGCTTGGCGATTATGCCTGGTATGCCGTGAATAGTCCGGAAAAGTATCAAAAGATCGGTACCCGGAAGCCGAATCCCTGGGGTCTTTTTGACATGCACGGAAACGTTATGGAGTGGACTCTCGACCAATACGATCCGAATGGATACCCCGAGGGAAACGCGGTGAATCCATGGAATAAGTCCACCAAGCCCTATCCGCAGGCTGTACGTGGAGGATCCTGGCAGGATGGAGCGGCACAGCTTCGCTGCGGGGCGCGCGTAGGATCCGATCCGTCGTGGAAGCAACAGGACCCCCAACTCCCAAAGAGCATTTGGTATCACACCGACGCACAGGGATTGGGATTCCGCCTCGTCCGCCCGCTGGCGGTCCCCACCGCAGAGCAGATGTTCAACTACTGGAACAGCGGAGTTGAGGGCGAGCAGTAAAGTAACTGCCCTTTTGCTGGCAGCCTTACCCGTTGCCGCTGCGCATCGCTATGAGGCTTCCGAGCCCCATATGGGTACACTCGTGTCCATTACCCTCTATGCCGAACATCCCGAACAGGCGCAGCGGGCATTCAGCGCGGGATTCTTACGGATCGCGCAGTTGAATCGAATTCTTTCCGACTACGACCCGGCAAGCGAACTTTCCCGCGTATGCAAACTGAACGAACCATTGAGCGATGAATTACTGACGGTCGTACAGCATGCACAGAAGCTCGCCTCGGAAACGGATGGCGCTTTCGATATCACCGTAGGGCTTCTCAGCCGCTTGTGGCGAGACGCCCGCCGCGATAATCGCCTGCCGGAGCAGGGCGAAATTGAAAAGGCCCTGCGCAGTTCCGGTTATCGAAAGCTCCGATTGGAGGGCCGCCGGGCGATTTGCGCCGCACCTGAGATGCAACTAGACGCCGGCGGAATCGGTAAGGGCTATGCGGCGGATGAAGCTCTGGCCGCGATGGCCAAGACCGGTGTAACACGGGCGCTTGTCGCGGTTGGAGGAGATATTGCGGCCGGCGACGCGCCTCCCGACCGGAAGGAATGGAGGGTGAAGGTACTCGACAAGACAATCGGTCTTGTTCACGCCGCCGTTTCCACTTCCGGCGACGAGTTTCAATATCTCGAAGTCGACGGCGTTCGTTATTCCCATGTCTTTGATCCGCGGACGGGAATAGCGTTGAAGAATTCCCGTACTGTAACCGTCATTGCAAAATCCGGAATTCAAGCAGATTCCTTGACGAAGGCAATTGCGGTGGGCGGCGAAAGTCTGGCCAATCGGATTTCCCGAACACAACCATTTCGATTTATCATTCACTAGGGTTTGTCCGTGAATGCCACCAACCGTCATTTTTTCAACATTTTAGAGAGAGCAATGCTTCGACGGAACCTCCTGAAGACAGCGGGTGCTAGCGTCGTCGCCTCCCGTGCGCGCGGCCAAGGATCCGCCGCCACGCGCAGACCCAACTGCATCGTCATCGTGCTCGATGACCTGGGCTCGACGGATCTGGGTTGTTACGGCGCTCGCGATCTGAAAACGCCGCACATCGATGCGCTGGCAGGAACCGGCGTCCGGTTCACCAACTGGTACTCGAACGCGAGTGTCTGCGCGCCGGCACGCGCCTCGTTGATGACCGGGCGCTATCCGGTACATGCCGGCGTCCCTACGAATGGCCCCGAGCTGCCGCAAGATCGAATTACGATCGCACGGCTGCTGAAGACCCACGGCTATACCACTGGACTTATGGGTAAGTGGCATCTTGGCACGCCCGGGAGCAACGCACCGAACGACCACGGCTTCGATGAGTTTTACGGCTTTCATACCGGGTGTGTCGATTTTTACTCGCACCGCTTCTATTGGGGCGAGCCGAGACGGCCCAATTTCCACGACCTGTGGCGCAATCGAACGGAGATCTTTGAAGACGGTGAGTATCTCACCGAGCGCATCACCTCGAACGCGGTGGAATTTATCCGGTCTCGCGGGAGCCACCCATTCTTCCTTTACCTGGCATACAACGCGCCTCACTATCCCATGCACGCACCCAGCAAGTACTTGAAGCGCTTTGCGGAGTTACCTTTGGAGCGTCGTATCTATGCCGCAATGATCGCCGCTGTCGATGACGGCGTAGGCGCGGTTGTGGGTGAGCTCGACCGGCTCGGGCTGGCGGAAGACACCCTGATTTTCTTCGTTGGGGACAACGGCGCGACAACTGAGCCAAGAGCCGGCCTGGGCGGCAAAGCAGCAACCGCGGGTAGCAACCGGCCGTACCGCGGTTACAAATTCAGTCTCTTCGATGGTGGCATGCACGTACCCGCGCTGATGCGTTGGAAAGGACGATTGCCGGCCGGTGTCGTAAATGCCGAGGTATGCATGTCCATGGACATTCTGCCGACCATTGCCGCGATCGCCACAGCGCCACTTCCCTCCGGTTACCGAATCGACGGCAAGGACATTCTTCCGGTTGCCGCCGGAAAAGCGCCTTCGCCCCACGAAGCGATCTTTTGGACGCAGGGTGACCAGTTGGCAGTGCGCCGCGGTAAATACAAGCTGGTGATCAATGGATTCACTGCCGAAAACTGGCCTGAAGGACGTGAGCCCTTGACGGGCGATGATGCAACGTTCCTATCGGATCTCGAGACGGACCCGGGCGAGACGAAAAACCTTCGCGGTCTACACCCGAATGTCGCTGACGAACTGGCTACGCTTGCACACCACTGGAAGCAATCAATGGCTCATCAGGCGGCGAGTGGCAACTAATCGATCGCCAAGGGCTCCGGACTGCGATACAACGTAGCCATGACGCGAAGATCCTTGCTAGCGGCCGGGGCCGCCTCCGCAATGTCGCGAATGGCGGCCGCCGAAGCTCCGTATCGGCCATTGCCGGCAAACATCGCGGCCCGCAGATGGTTTCAGGAAGCGCGCTTCGGGATGTTTATTCATTGGGGCGTGTATAGCGTGATTGGTAACGGCGAGTGGGTGATGAACAACACGCGCATGTCCGTCGCCGACTACGAGAAGCTTCCCCCGAGGTTCAACCCTACCGGCTACGATGCAGCTGCCTGGGTGACCCTGGCCAAGGCAGCCGGCATGCGCTACATCACGATCACCAGCAAGCATCACGACGGTTTTGCCATGTGGGCTACGAAGCAGAACAAGTGGAACATCGTCGATGCAACGCCCTACGGCAAGGACGTTCTGAAACCGCTCGCCGAGGAATGCCGCCGTCAGGGATTGAAGTTATTTTTCTACCATTCGCATCTCGACTGGCATCACACGGATTATTTCCCGCTGGGGCGCACCGGCCATTATTCGAAACGCCCGGCGGCTGGAGATTTCAACCGGTATCTCGACTTCATGGATGCCCAGTTGACGGAGTTGCTCACGAACTATGGTGAAGTGGCCGGCATCTGGTTCGACGGTATCTGGGATAAAAAGGACGCGGACTGGCGGCTCCGCCGCACCTATGACATGATCCACCGCCTGCAGCCGGCCGCGATGATCGGCAACAATCACCATCTTCCGCCGTTTGAGGGCGAGGACTTCCAGATGTTTGAAAAGGATTTGCCCGGTCAAAACAAATCCGGCTTCAGTGAAGGGGCTACTATCGGCAGGCTTCCTCTTGAAACCTGCGACACGATTAACGGCGCCTGGGGATACAACGAATCCGACAAGAGATTCAAAAGCGCTCGGGATTTGATCCACTATCTAATCCGTGCGGCAGGAAACAACGCAAATTTCCTGTTGAACATCGGCCCGAAACCTGACGGCACCATTCAGGATGAATTTATCGGCCGTTTGCGTGAGATCGGAGCATGGACCAATAAGTACGGCGAAACAATCTACGGTACCGAAGGCGGTCCGATTACACCGAGGCCTTGGGGGGTGACCACCACCAAAGGCGGCAAGGTTTATGTCCACCTTCTCGATTGGCCGGATGATTTGCTGG
>CAYTVP010000003.1:0-4784 GCA_964441675.1 uncultured Solibacteraceae bacterium
GACCGCGCAGGCTCGACTGATCCGTGGAGGGAGGGCGGATGGAATCGAAACCGGTTTGACCGATGACCACGTCAGCCGGTTGCCCGTTGACGGTTGGAATGGAACGCCAGATCAGGACGCGATTGTTGTTGGTGTCCGCTACCACGAGAACGTTGCCGTCGGTTGCCACCGCCGTCGGGAGGCGCAGCCGCTCGGCGGTCAGTCCCTGGTCTCCGGTGAGGAAGTCCGTCTGACCGACCACGACGTCGGCGGGTCCGAGGCAGGCGGGACACCGGGTGCCCTGCTCAAACGGGGCATCGACAGGCGGAACAATCGAGTCGATGTTGTTGTAAATCATCACGCGGTTGTTGTTGCCGCTGATATTATCCGGCTGCCCCGCGACGCGACTGGCATCGGCAACAAACATCCTGCCGCCGCCGATGGCCAATCCGCTAGCGCCGCCGAGAATACCTTGGGATGGCGGGCCCGGCGCCTGTGAAGTGAAATGGAACTGGCCAAAGACCAGGCGGGCAGCCTGGCCAGTGACAAATTCCTGAGAAAATCCAGACAACGCCGTTAGACACACGGCTGCAAGAAGCGAGAACACCCTCATTGTTTACGAAGAACTCCAATTGTAGCAGCGCGATGGCTTTAAACTCTACGGTTGACGCGCCGGTCCGCCTCTAGGTTGCAGAATCTCTCCACTGACAATCTGATACGCCTCGATCTCATCGTCGGGGTCCATCCCGGCGCGCACATGCACCTGGGAGTTCATTTTCAGAATCTCGGCGCCGCCGCTGGCGCCGTTTTCGAGGATACGAGTATCCCGACGGAGCCGGATCGTTATCCGGTCGCCGGTCCGGCTTCGTACTACGAAACTGCCGGCAGAGATGCCCACGATCACTCCGGTAAAGGTCAGACTGCCGCGCGGAGCAATACCTTCCGTGGAACGGCGGATCGCTCCCCAGGTGGACTGAGTACGGTCTTCCAGCACTACCCGGATCATTCGCGCGAAGCAACGGGCCCGCGGTGAAGTTCGGTCGGTCACCAACTCCACACGGTCGCCGGGTCGCAAACGTCCGGGGCTGATGCGCACGCTGTCGCGCTCGAAGAAGCTGCGCGAATTAAAGGTGCAGGCATAGTCGGTCCCGGAGTCCAGACGAAGCCGCAATGTTCCGTCGTCCCATTGCCCGTCCCACGACAACAATTCCGCGTGGAAGATCCCCAGCGGAGGTTGCGGCTGCCCGGACAGACTCACCCCGAGTAAGCCGGTAGCGAGGCCGAAGATCGAGGCGATATGCATCGCAGCCCCATTATAGTATTAAGGTTTTTGTTAGACTTTTTAATCTTGTGTCCGCCACTATTCCGCCCAGACCCGCGGTCTCTATCGACTGCGCCCGCACTTGGTTTCAACAGTCCGGGATTCAAGGACCGTCCGGCGGAGTTTCCCGCTATTACCGCGGCGACGCCGCGATACGTCTCCCCGATTCGGCCGAGATCACCGGTTATGCAATCGGAGGCTTGATGGAACTGGGCCTGACGGCCGAAGCCCGCCGGGCAGGCGATTATCTAATCGACCACGTATGGAACTCGGATCTGCGCGTCTATCCTTTCGAGCTTGCGGGCCCGCAGTTCACCTACTTTTTCGATACGGGCATTATTGCGCGTGGTTTGCTGCGGCTGTTCGAGCATGTGGGCGATATGCGATATCTCAACGCCGGAGTACAGGCGGCCGAATCGATGGTCGTCCATTTCGCCGCAAGCGCGGGGTTCCATCCGATCCTTCGTCTCCCTGAACTCGAGCCCGTTGAATATACGGAGTGGTGGTCGCGGCGCCCCGGTTGTTTCCAACTGAAAGCTGCGCTCGCGTGGCGGGAAATCGGCGCCGGATTCGAAGATTCGTATCGGCGGCAGCTTGCCTTCTCGCTACAAACGCTCGACCAGCTATTGCCCCTGGATGAGAAGCCCGAGAAATTGATGGACCGGCTTCACCCCTACTGCTATTTCCTCGAAGGGTTGCTGCCGGAAATCGCTCTGTACGGCGATCGGATCGAGAAAGGAATCGGCACTGTCGGCCGGCATCTGCGCGCCATTGCCCCGGCCTTTCTGCGATCGGACGTTTGCGCGCAGTTGCTGCGGGTTCGGCTGCTGGCCGCGCAAGGGGGAATTCCGCTCGACGAAGGAGCAGCAGGGGAAGAAGCCCGCCTGCTCGAGAGTTTTCAGATTTCCGACGAACAGGACGCGAGACTCTATGGAGCGTTCGCGTTCGGCAAGCGCGAGGGGCAGCTCATCCCTCACGCCAATCCGGTCTCGACCATTTTCGGAGTGCAGGCTCTCGATTGGTGGCACAAGTTTCGCGAGGGAACCTTCACCAGTACCTGGCGCGACTTGATCTGAATTTTTCGATGCTACTGTTCGGCGGCGGCAGGCGGTCGAAGCTGGAACGGGCTGTGTTGGCCAAGGGAAACCTCCTGGCGCGAATGCGGCCCCGCCGCACATCGGTTCCCCGGTTTGAAGATCCGCCGGAAGGCATCGCAGTCGTCATTCCATCAAGGAACGGCCGCGAATTGCTGGAGATCTGCCTGCCCCGGATCCTGGCCGAACAGCCGGACCAGGTGATTGTGGTGGATAACGGTTCGTCCGACGACACTGCCGGCTGGCTCGCTGCGCGGTTTTCCGGGATCGAGGTCGAAGCTTCGGATATCCCGTTACACTTTTCCGTCGCGGTCAACCGCGGTCTGAATCGTACGGGATTCTCGCACGTCTGCCTGTTGAACAACGATATGGAAGTGGCGCCCGGGTTCCTGCCTGCGTTGCGCCGGGCATTTAGACGGCGGCAGAACATCTTTTGCGCTACGGCGCAGATCTTTTTCCCGGAGGGGATGCGCCGCGAGGAAACAGGTAAGGCAGTGATGCCGCCCGGCCTTCGTCCGGAAGACTTCCCAATACGGTGTATCGAGCCGGTTGACGGCGAAAACGATACCGACGTGCTCTATGGCAGCGCCGGTTGCTCGCTCTATCGCACTGCATGGCTGCGCGCATTAGGCGGATTCGATGAAAGCTTCGTTCCCGCTTATGTCGAGGACCTGGATATCGGTTATCGCGGCTGGCTTTCGGGCGGAGCAACTGTCTTCGTATCGGATGCGCGCGTGCTGCACAGGCACCGGTCGACGACATCTAAGTACTTCTCTCCGGAAGATCTGGAAGTTGCGACCGAAACAAACTACCTGCGATTCCTTGCGCGATCGGTTACCGATCCGCATGTGTTCGACCGGTTGTGGCGAGGGGCAGTTGACAGGCTGGCTGGCGGAAGCTCGCACCTGGCCGCAAGTATCCTTCGATGGGCGGCGGAACTTGAGCCGGAAGAGCGAACAATTCCGGCGATTATTGCGGACGATCGGATTCTGGCTCTGGGCTCCGGGGAGATCGCCCGGTTTCCGGGCCTCGACGAAGGCGGTGTCGTCCGCATCGTTCTATCGGACGAGTTGGCGCGGCCGCCGCTGGACGAGTTGCAGGCCGCGAGACACGTGGTTGTGATCCGCAACGGACGCCTTGCCGGCGCAATTGTCGATGCGGTTCGCGAACAATGCCGGCGCGATGCCGTTCAGCTCGCGCTGCGCGCGTAGATGGCGTAATCCAGGAATCCGAAGAGCCCTTCCCTCACTCCGGCGGGGAGCTCGCTCACTCCTCGAATGTCATCCGAAGCGGGCGCGAAGCGCTCAACGTCAATTTCGAGGAAGCCGGCTTCTTCCAGGTAGAAGAACATCAGGGCGGGCGGTACGGGCCGTACGTGTGTCGGATCCAGATAGAAATGCGTCGCGAAAATCGCCAGGCACTCCGGGTTTGGCGTCTCAAACAATACCGGCGCGCCGCCTCGTAGTTTTCGGGCGCACAGCCGGACGAGTTCAGGAACCCGTTCGGGCGGCAGGTGCTCAATCACTTGTGCGCAAAAGATTCCACCTACGGATCGATCCGGCAACTCGGCGAGGTACTCGAAAAAGTCCCTTTCGACGGCATCGAGGCCTTTCGCGCGGCATAACGAAGTGTTGGCCGCGCTCAAATCCACGCCGTGAGCAGCAATGCCCACCTCCCGCATAACCTCCAGAAACTCGCCGCGTCCGCAGCCGAGATCCAGCACATCGGATGCGTTCTCAAACTTTGGCGCGTATCGGAGGAACGCCGCTTTGATCTTCTCTTCCGGCCCGCGAAATTTTTCGGCGAACAACATCCAGTCGATCTTCGGCTCGCTTGCCGGCGCGGACGAGGTGCTCAGAAGTGCCTCCGGCGCCGCGGATGCGCGCTGCCGCAGCAGGCGCAATTCCTGATGGATGGCCGCCATCGTTTCAAACCGGGTCTTTTCGAGATCCTTCCAGAGCCTCGTTTGAATTTCATCGGTTGCCCGCGCAAGTGCCGAATGAAAATTCTCCGAGAGCTGACGCTCGCGATCGAGCGCGGTCGCAGCCGCAGTCCTGGCCGCGGTGTCGGTGTAATTGCGGCTGGCAATCTCCGTCTCGGTGATGCTACGGAGAAAGCGAACTTCCGTTGCTGTTTGCTTACTCGCCCAAATAGCAAAATCCTGGGCGCCCTTTTCTCCTGCGGCCGCGCGCGCTCCGGCTGCGGCCAAAGCCCGGTTGGTTTCGATCTGAGCTTCAATCAGCGCATCGACGCAGCGAATCAGGGCAGCGTTATATTCCACCTGTTCGCGGACGTGCCAGCGCAGCGCGCGAGCCACCAGTCGTTTGATGCTCTGCGCCACGTTGTTCACCAGGCCCGGAGGCCGAGGATTCACCGTGCCGATGGCGGCC
>CAYTVP010000003.1:4794-32716 GCA_964441675.1 uncultured Solibacteraceae bacterium
CTTTTCCCTGTGCTGTGTCACGCGCTTCGATTACCGGCGTCAGGTCGGCCAGCCGGAGCCCCGAAGCCTCGGCGGACGGGTACCTTTCGAGGACTCGTTCCCGGATCTCGCGAACCATCGCCGCGAGCTCAGCCGCTTTAGGATCGTTTGCGGTCACGACTGTATGTTGCCGTAATGGTGGAATACACGCCGCCGCGCGGCGTAAACACCCCGCGGACCGTGGCACTGCGCGGGCGGGCGTATTTGACGACATCCTGCAGGATGCGATTCACCGCGTTTTCCTGAAAGATGCCGAGGTTCCGGTATGCCAGCCAGTACATCTTTAGCGACTTTAGCTCCAGACAGCGCTTGTCCGGAATGTAGCGGACAGTGATCGTTCCATGGTCGGGCAGCCCGGTCTTCGGGCAGACCGAGGTGAATTCGGGCGTTTCGACTTCAATCTCATAGCCGGTGTTGTACTGATTCGGCCACGTTTCGATCTCGGGTAAAGATGCCTCAACGCCGGCTTCGGCATGCTTGTCCGAGTATTGGCGCTTCATTGCGACATCTCCCGCGCGAGCTGGGTAAGGAAGAGACCAACATCGGTGACCACGCCCAGTGTCTGCGCCGAGCCGCGATCGCTCAGCTTGGTAACCACTGCCGGATTGATGTCGACGCAAACCAGCTTCACCCAGCCGGGCAGCATATTGCCGGTGGCGATGGCGTGCAGCATGGAGCTGAGGCACAGTACCAGTCCGGCTCCACGCAGGCATTCCGCATACGCATTTTGCGCATCATTCATGTCCGTGATGGTGTCGGGCAGCGGACCGTCATCGCGAAGGCTTCCCGCAAGGACGAATGGAATGTTTGCGCGAATGGCTTCGTACATGACGCCCTTGGTCAGCGTGCCATTCTCGACCGCCTGGCGAATGGAGCCCGCGTGATAAATGGCGTTGATGGCCCGCATGTGATTGCGATGACCGTGTTCCGCTTGCCTGCCATCGCACAGGCGTATCCCAAGCGAGGTGCCGAGCAGTGCCGCTTCAATGTCATGGACACCGAGAGCATTTCCAGCCAGCAGCGCTGAAACCCAACCTTCGCGGATGAGCTGCGAAAGCGGCACGACGCCCCCGGTATGCACAACTACCGGGCCTGCCACGACCACGATCTTTTGCTTCTCCTCACGCGCCGCGCGCATCAGGACAGCGGTTTGCCGTACAGCCGTTCCCACCTGGCGCTCGGAGGAGATTTCGTTGCTCATGAATGCGAAAGACATCCGGTCGCGGTCCTTCGATTCCGGAACCACGCGAATGCCCCGCATATTGACGACAACCTGTTCGCCGTGCCGCAGATCGCGAAGGCGCCGGCACTCCGCTACGCCATCGCGCACAACAATGGCGGCGTCCATGCGCTGCCTGCCCACCTCGATCCAATCGCCCGAAACACGGACAAAGGTCCGGTGGTTGGTCGTGGAGTAAAAATCGAGCGGCGCGCAGCGATCGCGTTCCACAGGCTTCAGCTCCGCATCTGCCGAATCGGCCGGGATGCAGCCCAGCCCGAGAAGCTGATTCAGCAGGTGCTCCATCTGGTCTCGCGTGGCGGTTTCCAGGCGCAGGCGGAGCTGGGACGGCTCGGAATTCGTGCGGCCGATATGGAACCGTTCGACTTCGAACTTGCCGTGATTCTCGACCACCGTGTCGAAAATCTGCTCCATGATGTGCGAGTCGACCAGGTGGCCTTCCGCTTCGACTACTTCCTGGAACCCTCCGCCGTTACTGTTTAGAAGACTCATTCTTGGACAAACTGACCATCGTAGCAACCGGGGTTAGCGCCGCGTCGCCCGCCAGCATAGAAACGTGCCGTCAGCCGGTACATCATCCCAATACGAAATCGGCTCCGACGACACATCCCGGCAGTGGCGGCTGAGTAGCTTTCTCAGCTCGCCTGCGCGGAACCACTTCTCCCACGGCGGTGTCTTCAGTTTGCCCCAATGGGCGGCATTTTTGTCGATCACCAGAATCCGTCCGCCGGGCCGCACCACGCGGCACAGCTCATCGATGGCGCGGCGGGCGTCGACAGCGTGTTCTAAAGACTCAGTTGCGTAGGCACTATCGAATACCGAATCGCGAAACGGCAACTGGAGCATCGATCCTGCACAGCGAGCCAGATCGACGGGCGCCATCCGGAGCATCGCCAGAGCCAGATCGAACGCAACCACTGCCGCCTGGGGATTCTCCGCCTTCACCAGGCGCGCAAAGCGTCCCTTGCCGCAGCCGAGATCCAGAATCCGGCGCGAGCCGGAGACCCATTCTATGACGGCCCGGACATGCAGAATTCGTGGGTCGATGGATGAGGGAAAGTTTTCCTCATCAAGCGCCGCCTGCTCGAATTCCTCGCGGATTCGAGCCAGGGGTACTGCAGTAGGCTTCCTTCCGAACAATCGATCTAGGCGCGGGATAGGAATATCGGCATCCCCACATGGACCGCATAGTTCGGCCGGTAACGATCCTTGTTGTACATCGTCTCCAGATCTATTTTCCGCGGGCCGAGCTTCGGATCCGGGATGGGAACCAGGTCGTAGCAGCCCTTCGCGATCCCGGTCATGACACCGCTTTTCTTGTTGAGAATTGCATCGAGCGCCATGTTGCCGTATGCCGTGGCGACCAGTTTGTCGATAAAGTCCGGCGCGCCGCTGCGCAGATCGTAAGTCAGGTCGCTGACGATTGTCTCGGTGCCCAGCTTTTGCTTCACCTCGCTGGCGAAGTCTTCGCCGACGTTGGCTTTCTTCCGGTGTCCATAGGCATCGGCTTCGCCCAACTCGCGCGTCTGATAACCCTTCCACCTGGCGCCCTCGCTGAGAAGAACCAGGGCATAATTCGACGGGTTCCCCTTTTTATCGGCGGCCAGCAGTTCCAGCATCTTCTCCAAGTCGAACTCATACTCCGGGATTCCGCAGCGCACACTCGATACGTACGCCGTGTAAAGAGCCGTATAGCCGGCGTCGCGGCCAAAGATCCGGAAGATCCCGATCCGTTCGTGGGAGCCAACGGTAGTGCGTTGCCGCTGGAGCGCTTCACTGGCGCGTGTGATCGCAGTAGAAAAGCCGATGCAATACTCCGTGTTGCGGACATCGTTGTCCATCGTCTTCGGGATTGCGACCACTTTAAAACCTGCCTGGTCGAGTTTCGCCGCATAGCTAAGCGTGTCGTCGCCGCCTATGGCAATCAGGTAATCGAGCTTCATCTGGCTAAGATTCTCGAGCACCTGCTTACTGATGTCGTAGGTGACGATCTTTTCGCCGTTCTTTGTGGATTCCGTGGCGGCAAAGCCGGCGCCTTCCAGGTGCGGAGGCAGTTTTTTCATTTTGGACGGATTCGTACGCGTCGTGTGCAGAAACGTTCCGCCAAAGCGGTCGATCGTCCGGGTGTTTTCCCGCGTCAGCGGGAGCGTGTACTGTGCGACGCTCGCTTTGTCTCCCATCTGGATGTGAGTGAGTCCTTCCCAACCGCGGCGGATTCCCATCACTTCCATATCCAGCTCGTAACCGCGATAGACAACACCTTTGATGACCGAATTGAGGCCGGGAACATCACCCCCGCCTGTTAGTATTCCAATGCGTGTTTTCGCCATTCAGCGTCAGTATAGCGGGCAGGTGATGTTATTCTCCGCGAAGATGATCGCTTTCGCATTGGCGGCGATGATCGCCGGCGATTGGGCCGGCGTGACGCTGCCGTTTCATTTGACCAATGGAGAAACAGCACACAGGTACCTGCCGGCGACGATGGCGGGCGGAATAGCCGTGGCGGATTTCGACGGAGATGGATTGCCAGATATCTTTCTAGCCAACGGAGGCGATCTTCCAACGGGACAAAAGAAGGTACCCGCGCATTCGAACAGGCTGCTGCGAAATTCCGGAAAGATGCGATTTGAGGATGTAACCGGAAAGGCCGGGCTTAGCGGCAGTGACTATGCTTTCGGTGCGGCGGTCGGCGATTACGACGGCGACGGGCATCCGGATCTAGCGGTGACGACCATCCGCGGCGTCACTCTTTATCGCAACAAAGGCGGCGGCGTTTTTGAGGAAACGACCCGAGAGGTTGGTCTTGACAATCGCCAGCGCTGGTCGGTGGGCGCGGCATGGCTCGACTACGACGAAGACGGTGACCTGGACTTGTTTGTCGTAAATTATGTCGCCTGGGACCCGCGGCGCGAGCCGGAGTGCCGCACTGCCGGGCGCATCGATTTCTGTCATCCGCGCTATTACGAGCCGCAAGCGAATGCGCTGTTCCGTAACGATGACGGCAAGTTCACCGATGTAAGCGGCGAATCGGGAATCGCAGCGCACAAAGGGAAGGGAATGGGCGTGGGCGTTGCCGATTTCGATGGCGACGGGCGTCTGGATATCTTCGTCACCAACGACCGCTTTCCGGCGTTTCTGTTCCGCGGCGGCGAGAACAATCGCTTTGAGGAAGCCGGTTTCGAGAGCGGTGTTGCCGTTCCGCCGGACGGGAAAACCGTGTCGGGCATGGGCGTCGATGTTCAGGATCTCGATGGTGACGGAAAGCCTGATCTGGTGTACACCGCGCTGAGGGACGAGACATTCCCGCTCTATCTCGGCGGCAAGAAAGATTTTGATGACGTCACGATCCGGAAGGGATTCGCTCCTCTTTCCCGTCGATATGCGGGGTGGGGCGTAGTTTTCGCGGATCTCGACAACGACGGCCTCCGGGATATTGTCGTGGCGGCAAGCGATGCGCTATCGGGAAAGGTGGACCCTGCCCGTCAGGGGCCTGTGGTCTGGTTCCGGCAAACGCCGGAGGGGAAGTTTTCAGCAGAAGAACTGGCACATCCCGCGATGCACCGGGGTCTGGTTGCGGCCGATCTGGACGGCGATGGATGCCTGGACCTTGTGGTGACTGCTCTCGATGCGCCTGCGAAGATTTTGCGAAATCCGTGCGCCGCCAAACGTCCAGGAGCAAAGCGCCAGTGGTGGGGAACTACCGCGGTGGGATACGCTTCTTCTTTGTGGGAGCCGCATTAATTCTTGCTGCCGCGCTGGTCATGGCCGGCGCGGACCTTCCAGCCGACGGAGCAGCCGCAATGCGAGCCGGACGCTTCGCCGAAGCGGAGAAAATCTACAGGCAATTGTTGAAAGAGGCGCCTGGCGACCCGCGCTGGAGCGCGAATCTGGGCCTGGCGCTTTACTCGCAGGGCCGGCACGCCGAGGCGGCAAACCTTCTGGAACAAAGCGTAAAGGCCATGCCCAACCCCGGCTTGTCCGCGGTTCTCGGCATCAGCTATCTAAAGCTCGACCAACCGTGCAAAGCCATCGAGCCACTCGAGAAATCAAATCGAAGCGAGGCGCTTGCCGACGCGTACGTCGGGTGCAAACGCTACGCCGACGCAGCGCGGCTATACCTGAAGCTGGGTTTCGCGCGGGAGGCTGCGCGGGCTTACTGGCAGGCTCGCGACTACGACGCCGCGAAGCCGCTGTTCGCATCGGTTGCCGGAAAGCACACAAACGATGCCGGGTTCAACTATGAGTACGGAGACACGCTGCTGCGGTCGGAGGGCGCCCTCGCGGCGCTTCCCTACCTGGAACGTGCGGCGGTGCTAGTGGAAGCCCGGGGAGCGCTGGGCAAAGCGTACGTGGAACTCGAACGCTTCGAGGAGGCAATTCCGCATCTCGAAGCTGCCTCCTCAGCCGATCCCGATCTGTTCCTACCGCTATCGAACGCCTACAAGAAAACAGGGCGCGCCGCCGAAGCGGAACGCGCCCTGAAGAGATACCGGGAGAGAGCGAATCAGAATTGAAGCCGAAGCGCCATCTGGATATTTCGCGGCCCGATGTTCGTGGTGCCGGAAACAGTCCCGAAGTTACCGGAGCTGATGTCCGTATTCGCGCGGCCAAACTGCGGAGTATTCGTCAGATTGAACGCTTCCGCGCGGAACTGGAACTTCCAGCGTTCGCGAAACCGGAAGTTCTTGAGGATGGCGAGATCGGCGTGGCGTGTCGGCCCGAATCGAATATTCGGAATCCAGCGCGGCGCATTTCCCATCTGGTACGTGCCGGGTTGCGTGAAGGCATCGGTATTGAACCATTGCTGCGGCGTTGGATTGTCGATGGCCGCGGTTTTTAGGTCTGCCACATTCGGCCGCTGCACCTGGAATCCATAGGGTGACAGGGAATTCGGCGCAGTAAATGCGAGCGGGAGGCCGCTCGAGAACCGGATAATCGAGGAGACCTGCCAGCCGCCGATAATGGCATCCGCAACGGGATGCATATCGCTGCCGAACTTCCGGCCCTTGCCGACGGGAACTTCGTATACGAGCGCATTCACAAAGCTCTGCGGTAAATCGTGTGCGCTGTAAGAGCGATCGGCGCGCAGATCGTAATAGTTCCGAAGCGTGTCGCCTACTTCCCAACCCTGCCACTCGCTCGCATTGTCGAGAGCTTTGGACCACTGATAGGTGGTCAGCAGGCTTACGCTATTCGCGAGCCGCCAGTTGTAGCGGAGAACCAGGGCGTTAAAGCTGGAGCTTGCTCCCGGTGTGTCGCCGCTGAGGTTGACGTTGGTGAATTGCGGATAGGGCCGGAGCAGGCGATGTTGCGGCACCGTTGCCCCGGAGAGTACACCGCTCGGAAAGACCCCGAAGAAAGGATTCGCGGTTTGAGCGTCCAACCCGCTCCCCAGGCCGAGATGGCTTGGGTGAAGCTGATTGGCCTGCTGGCCGGCGCCGAACAGGAGCTTGCGGCCCTGAGAGCCGGTGTAACCGACTTCGAGCACCATGCTCGGCCGAATCTCATACTGGAAGTCGAGACTGAAGTTCTGCACATAGCCGAGCGGATGGTGGCGGGAGAACGCCGAGACCGAGTCGCCTGTTTGGGTCAGCAAACCGCGCGATGAGCCGATCGGTTGATTGAGTCCGGCGGGGAACGGATCGTGCAGCAGAGCGTTGGGATTGATCCCGTCGCCGCCGACCGTGGAAACCCAAGTGGTCGTAGTCGAGTAGCCTTGCGTCGATCCGCCGCCCGACTGCGGATAGTACAGGCCGTATCCTCCGCGCATCACCAGCTTGTCCGTAATCTTGTAGGCCATGCCGATACGCGGCGCAAAGTTCATCCAGTCGGTGTCCCACGCGCCTTGTCCGGGTTGAATGAAGACCAAGCCTCCCGTTAGCGGCAGGCCGGTTTGAGCGGCCAGCGGGCTCTCGATGTTGAAATCGAAATTGTTGAACCGGTCGTAGCGTTCGGTGCGGCCCATCTGTGCCTCCCAGCGGATGCCGAGGTGCAGAGTCAGCCGGCGATTGACACGCCAGGAATCCTGAAAGTATGCACCGTGATAACGTGCCGTGACGGCGGTGGCGGCGTTGATGGGAGCGTTTCCGCCGGAACCGGTACCGAGCAAAAGCGATGCCAATCCATCGCCCGAAGTGGAACTGGCCGTGGTGGCCGTCCGGCCGGAAGTCAGGCCCCGGGTGAAATCGAACTGGGCGGACCGAAAGTCCGTGCTGTTCAGCCGTGCAATCTCCGTCATCCAACCAAATTTCAAGCTGTGCGATCCCATCTCTTTGGTGATGTTGGCTTGGAGGTTGTGAGTCTCGCGAGGCGCATTCAGCCAGCGGTTGTTGCCCAGTGTGGCGTAGCCTTGCGCCGTAAAGATCGGCAGGGTCTGCGCCTGAAACTGGGAAACGAGCGACGCCGGAAGGCCCAATGACGTGGCATTCATGCCTTCCGAAGGAGAAATCTGATTCTCCCGCCAGCGGCCGGATCCGACCAGGAAGTTCAGCACCCAGGTCGGCGACGGCGTCATCGTCAATCCGATTACCGCGTGATGACGGGGATTGACGTCGCTAAAGTTTGTGTCGGCTCCGTTGCCGTAATAAACCGGCGCCGTATTCTTCTGCCATGCCTTGGTCAGCCGGCCGAACAAAGTCCACTTCTCGCTCTTGGCCCAGTCGATTCGGATATCCATTCGATCGTTGGTGGTTACCGTGTTACCGGCTTTCGCGAAGTTGCGCGCATTGGTGAACGGATCGCCCTGTGTGTTGGACTCCGGATAGAGATTCATCACGGCGGCTCCCACCGGGTCGATCAGGTTGGCCGGAATGATGTTGCCCGGAAAAGGATCGCGAACGTTGACGTTGCCTTCCCTTCTTGTGGTGAAGGGATTGTAGATTAACGCTTGCGTTCCGTTGTTGTTGAATGTCTGAGAGAAGTTGCCCTGGCGCTGCAAGGCGGTCGGAACATTTCCGATGCTGGTTCCGGGATTGGCCTCGCGCCGCCCCTCGTAGCCGCCGAAGAAGAAGAGCCGCTTCGACTTCCAGATTGGCCCACCGATGGTCGCTCCGAACTGATGCCGCTGGAAGCTGGGACGCTGAAGTCCGGCACGATTGTTCGACCAGCTATTGGCGTCAAGGACATTGTTCCGCAGATACTCATAGACGCTGCCGTGGAAATCGTTCGATCCGCCGCGCGTGATCATGTTCACAGCGCCACCGTCGGATTTGCCGAACTGGGCATCGAACTGGTTGCGCGCGATGTTCACTTCCTGAACCGCGTCCATGCTGGGCGATGCCAGTAGTCCGCCCCAATCGACGGCTGCGGCGGGTGCGCCATCAATCAGCGTTAAGCCGGCCTGGCCGCGGCCGCCGTTCATGGAAAAGCGATTGTGATTCTGGTCCTGCGTCGCCTGCGAGATACCTGTGCGAACAGCGATCACGCCGGCGTTGACGTGGACAAGTTGGAATGGATTACGCGTATTGGCCGGTAAGTCGAGCACGGCCTGCTGATCTAATGTGACTGCGCGATTTGCGGACTGCGTATCGAGCAGCGTCACGCCGGCGGTAACTTCCACCGTTTGCGACACCTCGCCCAATTGCAGTGAAACGTTCAACTCCAGCGTTTGGTTGACCCGCAGTTCGGCATCGGTTTGTACGCTGCGCCGGAAGCCTTGCATCTCCACGGTCACTTCGTAGATGCCAGGTGGAAGCTGGGAAAAGATGTAGAGGCCGTCCGGACTCGAGTTCTGCTGGCGGGAATCGTTTGTCGCCTGGTTGCGAACACGGACCGTGGCATTCGGAATAGCGGCGTTGTTTGGATCGGTGACGGTACCGGTAATGGTTCCCGTGAATGCCTGACCCCATAGGCATGCGGAAGCGACGGCGAGGATACACGCCGAGCGAGAAAATTGCTTCATCGTCATAATTGAAACCCACTAGGGAGGATTCCCCGTGGCGTAACTTATATCACAAGCTCGCGATCTCGCGTATCGTGACATCTATGGACAAGGGCATCCAAGCGCTTCTGTGATTCCAAAGAATTTCTGGCGGGCGATCCTACTACTTCCCATGTTCGTTTCCCTGCCGGTAGCAGCGCAGGAAACGGGCAGCCTGACATGCGCCGGCTGCCATCCCGCAATCGTACGGCAGTACAGTCAGTCAGGAATGGCCCGGACCAGCGGGCGGATCGGCGCGGCTAACCTAATGGAGAGCTTCGAGCAGGCTGCCTTCCGCGATCCGTCGACCGGAGCGCAGTATCGTGTTTCCTCCGGCGGCGAGTCCTACCGTCTGGAATTCGAGCGTGGGCCGGACGTCCGGGGAGACCGGCAATTGGCGTGGTTTCTCGGCTCCGGGCGCGTTGGCCGCAGCTACGTTTTCTCGCTGGACAACTATCTGTATCAATCGCCGGTATCCTATTACTCCGGAGCGCGGAAATGGGCCATCTCGCCGGGGTTTCAGCGTAGAACATCCATCGATTTAACGCGAGCAATCGAACCATCGTGCCTGCAGTGCCACGCTACCGGCTTGCGCCCGGTCGCGGGGACGGATAACCGTTTTGAAGACGTGCCCTTTGCGCAGGACGGCATTGGGTGCGAACGATGCCATGGTCCCGGCGCTGAGCATGCCTCGCGAATGCGCAACCGGAAATCGGGAGATGCAAGCGGCGAAACAGCGATTGTCAATCCCGCCAAGCTTGCCCCGGATGAGCGCGATAGTGTCTGCGCGCAGTGCCACTTTACCGGCGCGGCGCGTGTGGCTCGCGCGGCGGCGAAGAGCGCGCGCTACCGGCCGGGGGACCGGCTCAGTAGAACGGTTTCTATTTTCCTGTGGTCGGATGCCCGAAGCAGGGAAGTCGAAGTCACCAGCCATTTTGAGAAGCTCCTGTATAGCCGCTGCCGGGAAATGAGCGGGACGAAGCTATGGTGCGGTAGCTGCCACGATCCGCATGGCGAGCCCCCTGCAGTGCGAAAGGTGGAGTACTACCGCGAGCGCTGCTTCGGCTGTCATGACCGGCGTGCCTGTGCGGAGACTCCCGCAGCCCGCCAGAAGGCAAATGACAATTGCGTGGCCTGCCACATGCCAAAGACTGAAGTCTTCGAGGCGGAACATACGGTCTACACCGACCACGCCATTCCCCGGGTGCCTTCAACTCGCCCGGCAGCGGACCGGGCGCCCCGACGGTTGGTTCCGTACTGGCCAGACGACACGGACAGCAGCGATAGCGCCCTGGCCCATGCCGTCGCGGCCGTCGGAGAAGCTTCTATCCGGCGGGAAGCATTCGAATTGCTGCGGAAGGCGGAGGCCGCGAACCCCGGCGATATGGCTATCGCGGCCCAATTGGCACAATTTTTCGATCGAATGCGGCAACCTGCGAGCGCCTTACGCTTGTTGGAGAGAGTGTCTCTCTATAACCCCGAGAATTCGGCTGCAGCGACCAATTTGGGTGCTCTATACGCTCAACAGGGACGTCTGGAAGAAGCTAACGAGCTTTGGATCTCAGCTCTTAAACGGAATCCAGGACAATCCGGCGCACGATTGAATCTGGCTGTGTCTCTGCTGAAGTCGGGAGAGCGGGACCGTGCGATCCAGGAAATTAGAATACTCCTCTACTACGATCCGGATAATGGAATCGCCCGCCAGTTACTCGGGGAAGCACTGAAGTAATGGGAAATTATTGCGGAAATAGGTACCGAAGTTTTTGGAGACTAAGGCAAAAAGTCAGGCACAGAAATAAAGTAACACAGAGATTGCGTAAGCAATTGATAGGGCGAATGTTACAAACTTACACAATGATGGTACGTCGTTCTAATTAGTACTAGAATTAACGTCATTGTCAGGGAGAGAACTTTGGTTAAGTTATATTTATTTTTGTAAACGAAATTTCTCATCTGTGATATTCTTTGTCATCTTTATACCGTTTGGGAAAGCGGTATAGAACCCGCCCAACAACATAGAAATGGACTCACCGCGAGGTGCTCCAAATTAGTCGCTCTGTCGATCCCGGCAAGCGTAGCGATTCGCAAAGCACTAAAGAATCGCGGTTGTATGCCGAATTAGTATACAGCCAGCGAATTAAAAACCAATTGGTGCAAAGCCGATCCGCCCGCCCCAAAAAGGACCGTTCAGGCGACACGGGAGACGTGTGCCCAGTGGCATCGATCCTACGTGCCGCTCGCCGAAGTGGTTCTGTGGAATAGATGCGCTGGAGCTTCCAAGTGTTTCAGGAGAGACTATGCTTTTTCGGCGCGATGTTGCTTATGCTGGTGGACGTTCTCTCGTCTTACTAGCTCCCTCGCAAAGCCAGATTCCCGCTCACCTCCGTCGCGTAAAAGTGGATCAGCAAGTGCATAGCCACTATTTAGCGAGCCTTCAACGGCTGCGTGGCTCCCAATATCTCAAGGATGGCGCAATCGGCCGGTGGCAGCTCACTGCTGATGGACGGCATACTCAGGCGGCCGATTCTGCGGCTTGGCATATTCTTGCAGTGGATGAAGAAGGGGAGGTTACGGGGTGTGCCCGTTATTTCCCACACAGTACCTCGGCTGACTTTCAGGATCTCGGGGCCGGGCGTTCTTCTCAGGCCAGCTGTTCCGTTTGGGGCAGCCGGCTGGCGTCCGCCGTACAAAACGAGATGATAGACGCCCGAAATCGCGGTATCTCCTATGTCGAGCTAGGCGGCTGGGCGATTCGCGAAGATCTTCGCCGCAGCGCGGATGCGATTCGCATCGCGCTGGGTTCATATAGCTTGGCTGGCCTGCTGGGAGGCTGCCTTGGCATTACTACCGCCACGGTGAGAAATCAGTCGTCCGATATCCTCCGCCGCATTGGCGGACGTCCGCTCGAAGTGGACGGAGCGGCGATTCCGCCGTACTTCGACGCCCAATACGGTTGCCAGATGGAGATTATTCGCTTCGATTCCTCGCAGCCCAACCCGAAATTCCGGAAATGCATCGAGCAGATTGCGCACGAAATGCGTGGAGTTCCGGTTTATTGCATGCCTGGTGTTGTTGAACAGCCAATGCCGGAAAAGAAGCGTTCGATGCCGTTCCTTCCGATGCCATACTATGGCGATGTGGCAATTCCTGCCTAGGTGATCGCAACGCAAACGGCTATCGAGGTGGCGGCAGAGGAGTGGTCGGACCTCCTGGGAGTCGCAAATGTCCGGACGGGCGTTTCCGATCGCAGCCGCGCCGAAACTGCGACATTCGCGACTACACAGAGAGTGCCGGCGCTGATCCGCCCCGGGTCGCTCGAAGAGGTCCAGGAGTGCGTCCGAATCGCGGCGCGGCACCGGATTCCGATATACCCGGTCAGTACTGGAATGAATTGGGGCTACGGATCCTCGGTGCCGGTGCGGGATGCGGTGCTACTGGATTTAAGCCGCATGAATCGGATCGTCGATTATGACGAAAAGCTGGCCTTTGTGACGCTGGAGCCAGGGGTTACCCAGCGGCAGCTTTACGACTTTCTGACCGGGCGGAATTCGCCGTTGTGGATGGATGCTACCGGCGCAGATCCGGGAACAAGTCTGATCGGAAATATTCTCGAGCGTGGATTCGGGCATACGCCCTATGGTGATCGCTTCGCAAACATTTGCGGCATTCAGGCGGTGTTGGCAAACGGCGACGTGGTCGAAACGGGGTTCGCGGGCTTCCCCGGCAGCAAGGCAGCCTCCGTGTACCGTTGGGCGAACGGGCCTGTCCTCGAAGGATTGTTTTCGCAGTCGAACTTTGGCGTTGTGACGCGGTTGACGCTTTGGCTCATGCCGAAGCCGGACTACTTTCAGGCGTTCTTTTTCACGGCGTCCGATCTTGGCGCGGTTGTCGAGGCGGCTCGTCCGCTGCGGCTAAGCGGGACGCTCCGCAGCGCGGTTCACGTCGCCAACGATTACCGTATCCTCGCAGGAATCCGGCAGTATCCGTGGGAAGAGGCGGGCGGTCAGACACCGCTCCCGGAACCGGTCATGGCGCGTCTGCGCCAGGAACTGAAGGTGGAGGCGTGGAGCGGTTCAGGCGCCTTGTACGGTTCGCGCGGCCAGGTGGCCGAAGGCCGCCGCCTGGTGCGGCGGGCGCTGGCTCCGGCGACAGGTAAGATCCAGTTCGTCGACGAGCAAAAGCTGGCCCTGGCCGAGCGGTTTGCCGGCGCCTATAAGCTTTTTACAGGTTGGGATCTCAGCAGGACGGTAAAGCTGGCCCGGCCGGTACTCGGCCTGATGCGCGGAGAGCCGACAACGCAGCCGACTCAAAGCGCTTACTGGCGGAAGCGAATGCCCATACCCGCGACACCGGATATACACCGGGATCGCTGCGGACTCGTATGGTGCGCGCCAGTCGCGCCCATGACCGGGGCGGACGCAGCGCAGGTTGCCGAAATGGCCACGCGCATCAACCTGGGACACGGCTTCGAGCCGATGCTCTCTTTTACGCTCATCACTGAGCGCAGCATCGCTTGCGTCATTTCCATCACCTACGACCGCGACATTCCGGGCGAAGACGGACGCGCGGCAGCCTGTCACGAAGAATTATTGCGACAATTTGCTTCTGAAGGCTACTATTCCTATCGGCTCGGTATTCAGGCAATGGGATCGCCGGGGCGTGATGAAAATACGCAGCGTTTTTTGCAAACGCTGAAGCGGGCTGTAGATCCGGAAGGCATCCTGGCTCCCGGACGGTATGTACCGTCCGCGTAGACCAAAGGGGATTAATTTAGTAGAAGGAGCGAAGCGATATGGGGCTTCGAACGCCGGTTGCCACTGTAAGCCACGCTACTCGCCATAACGATGCGCTCGAGCTATTCGACCAGACCGCGTATCGGTTGGTCAGGGACCTGCACGCGCCATCGCCGCGTATATTTTGGACGGATCTCCTGTTGAGCGCCACCTGTGGGTGGCTGCTATTCATCGGCGCAGTTCGCGCGGAAAGCCTGGGCGCTACCGTGGCGCTGGCGGCGGCGAGCGCTGCCTTTATCTATCGCGCTGCCTGTTTCATGCATGAGATCAGTCACATCCGGCGAGCTTTGCTGCCAGGGTTCGAGTTTATGTGGAATCTCGTGGTGGGCGTTCCGGTGCTGATGCCATCCTTTGTCTACGCCGGAGTGCATCAGGACCACCACTCGCTGGCGACCTATGGCACGGATGGGGATCCGGAATATATGCCGTTCGCGCGCTCGCGGCTCATGATCGTAGCCTTCGTGACGCAGAGTCTTCTGATCCCGGTATTTCTCTTGATCCGCTTTCTGCCATTGTCGGCGATTGGTCTGCTTGTTCCGCCGCTACATCGCGTGCTGGTGCGGCATGCTTCGTCACTGACAATGAATATCCGCTACCGGCGCGAAATGAAGCCCGCTGCGCTGAGATCGGTCTGTTTGTGGGAAGTGTACCTTCTCGCATTCTGGGGGATGGCTCTGGCGGGAATGGCGGCCGGCTGGCTTCCGTGGAAAACGCTTCTTGTCTGGTATGCCGTTACGGCGGCGGCGGCGCTTGTCAATACGTTGCGTACGCTGGGTGCGCACGACTACGAGACGGACGGCGCGCCGCGTCCCCGGCTCGATCAGCTTCGGGATTCGATCGATACTCCCGGACACGTTTGGACTACGCTTTGGGCACCCGTCGGGCTCCGCTACCACGCGCTGCACCACTATTTCCCCGGAATCCCGTATCACAACCTGGGGAAGGCATACCGGCGGTTGACGGCAGCGGACGATCCGGATCACGCTCCGTACCTGGAGATGACGAGCGAAAGCCTGCGCGCCTCGCTGACGGCTTTGTACCAGGGCGCCCGACGGCGGTAGACCCGACAATGACCCATTTCGGCATTGTGTCGCCGCCGGTACCCGGCCATCTGAATCCTATGTTTGCGCTCGCGGCCGAGCTGCGGGAGGCCGGGCATCGAGTCACTTTTTTTCAGATGGCGGACGTCGAAGCGCCGGTTTCCTCCGAAGGTTTCGAGTTCCATCCTCTCGGCCTCTCCAGCCATCCGCCGGGCACTCTCTCCCGGTCCCTGACGCGGATCGCTCATCTTCGCGGCAATGCCGCCATGCGATTTACCGTTGGGGAAATTGCGGCTACAACCGAGATGTTCTGTCGCGATTTGCCGGCGGCCATCCGTCGTAGCGGGATCGATGCTCTGCTGGTGGACCAGATGGAACCGGCCGGTGCGTTGGCGGCCCGGTATCTCGAAGTTCCCTTTGTCACCATCTGTAATGCCCTTTTAATGAACAGGGACCCCGAGGCGCCGCCTCCCTTTACGTCTTGGGCCTACCGGCCCGGAGCTTTCGCCCGGGTTCGAAATGCCGCAGGCTATCTGGCCTCGGGGGTGGTTTTGTCGCCAGTTTCGAAAGTTTTGGCCAGATATCGCAAACAATGGCATCTGAAATCTTCCAGGCATCCGGATGGAGAGTTTTCCGACCGTCTGCAGGTCAGCCAGCAGCCGCGGTCCTTTGAGTATCCACGGAAGAACCTGCCTCGCGCTTTCGAATTTGGCGGTCCGTTCCGGAAACCCGGGAATGGCGGCGAAGGCTTTCCCTGGGAGAAGCTGGACGGCCGTCCGCTCGTGTATGCATCTCTCGGGACTCTCCAGAACCGGAACCTGGCGCTGTTCCGGATTTTCGCGGAAGCCTGCCAGGCGTTGCCTGTGCAACTGGTCATCAGTCACGGGCGGGGACTTGGCATCGGCGAGGTCGCGGAGCTGACAAGATTGGGTGCACTGGTAGTGGACTATGCCCCTCAGGCGGAGCTATTGTCCCGGGCTTCGGCGGCCGTGACCCACGCCGGACTGAATACGGTGCTCGACTGTCTTTCCCGCGGGGTCCCGATGGTCACCATTCCCATTACATATGAACAACCTGCGATTGCTGCGCGAGTAGCGTGGACCGGTACGGGTAAGGTGATCCGCCTCAGACAAGCGTCTGCCGAGGCCGTACGGGAGGCAGTTACCAGGTTGCTGCAAGAAAAACGATGGCGGGAAAGGGCTGGGGCGATCGCGGATGAGATCGCCGCGAACGGCGGGACCAAGGCGGTTGCGGCGCGAATTGTTACAAGTCTATCTCATTGAGATATCACTAGTATGTAACGAAATGGGCGAACCAGTACCTGGGTACTGAAATGGGGCAGATTTAACACTTAGAGCTTGACTTAAAAACGACTAGGGGGAACAATCAGAGAGGTAGGGCCAGTTGTCGTTGGGCCCAAGTCGATATAAGAGGACTTTTTTACTGTCCCATGGTCTTGGAGGAAAAAAAAATATGAAGACACCGCTCCATAAAATTCTACGAGTTGCGGCCATTGCGCTCCTCGGGACACTGGTTGTTAGTGCCACACCCATTACTCCTGGCAGCCAGCTGTTTCTCACCGGTTCTGTTCGTGTTGGACCCGATTTTGCCGACTGGCTCCCGCTTGGCGGCCCCGACGGGGACTTTAATGTTGAGCCGACGTCCACCGGGCAATTTGCTGCTTGGGCAGACCCGACGGTTGCGGAAGACGGAAAAATTACCGATCTCGATTCGGCCGCCGCTCCTGTTGGAGTGCCGATTTCAGTACCGTTCATGACGTTCAATTTGGCTCCGGCTTATGTTTTCCAGCTAGAGTTCATTGAACCCGGAGTTTTCCCGCCTTGTGTCGCAACGCCGATGTGCAGTGCGAATCAGTTCAACGTCATACAGGCCGGCAATGCCACCATCGTTAACTTCAACGTGTCCGGCACGGTTCTGTTCAATGGTGATGCTGTCAACTTCTTTACGGGCTCGTTCAGCCAGGTGTTCAATAACCGGACCACGGCCAGTCTCTTCAACGAGATTGCCACAAAGGGCTATATTGACTCCGCGTTCGACGGTAACTTCCAGGTCTCGGCCATTCCGGAGCCTGGGACGTTCGGTCTCCTGTTGATCCCGGCTGCTGCGCTCGCTATCCGCGCTCGCCGTCGCCGCTAACCCTCTTTAAGACCAATTAGCAGTTTATGGCCCCGAAGCTTCGGCTTCGGGGCATTCGTTTTTGGGCTGTGATTGTGCAGTTCCGAGAACCAGGGGGATGAGGGTGGATAAGAAGGCCTGAAGAGAAAGGGAGAGGTATCAATAACAAAGGCCGCCCTCAAGGGGCGGCCTTTGTTATTTGGTAACGAATATGAAGGGATTTAAGGAAGCTCGGCTAACTTCGTCGTAAAGCGATCCACCGCATTGCGGTTGCCTTCCGCATTCGGAGTGACTCGCTGACTCGCAACAACCTTCCCGTTGATGCGCTCCTGCGCGACCAGCGTCATTGTGTCCTGGCGGCCGAGCTTTTCGCGGAGTAGAGCCTGTGAATACTGCGAGCCTTGGCTTGAAAGCTTCAGTACCAGATCAGACCGATCGCGAGTCTCGGCCAAGTGAAGCAAAGGTTCGCGAGTGCGGATTGATTCCCGCACCGGGCCGTCGAAGGCGCCGAGCGACTCAATCCAAACCGCCTTGTGACTCACCGCCGTCATTGGCGTAAGGGCAAATGTAGCTACTGCCGCTGCAAACATTAAGCCTTTCTTCATGTACATATTTTGCCACAGAATCGACCAGTGTGTGCCAAAAAAATATTAAGTTATTGAAAATGAATGTGTTATTTCCAAACAAGGTAGCTTGTCTAATAAAAATAATCTTTCATCCTGATAGAGTCATACAAAAAATTGATCGGCTATCGATCACGGCGGGCGGTCAGCAATCATTTCCCTGTATCTGCCTCATAAAATATTCTTGTCGAATGACTTTCCTGTTTGACGCGCCCGCGCCAGGCGATGCGCCTATAATCAAAGATTAACGATCCGGGAGGACGTCCCAGTGCCCGAGATGTTCTCTTCGATCGGACAAATCTGTCCCGGCATAAGGAGCCACCTTGAGCGAACTTCGTAACTTTCTTGAATTACCCTACGGCGAGCTGGAAGAGCTGAACCTACGCGCCAAGGAACAGCGAAAGAATCGTGTTCCGTTAGAGCAGATCCAGGAAGATCGCTTGAAATATCTTGCCGACGAGAGGGGAATCAAGGCGGTTACTGTCCTTTTCAGCGACCTTGAAGGCCGGCTGCACATGCTCGATTACGACAAGAAATTTTTGTTGAAGAGCTGGGACAATCTGACGTTCGATGGGTCGTCCATCCGGGGTTTCACTGCTCAGCGCGAAAGCGATCTGCGGCTTGCCATGGACTGGAGCGCATTCTATTGGGCGCCGTCCGATGTCTTCGGATCCGGTAAGGCGCTCGTCTTCGGCGAAGTGATCGACAAGGATGGCTCTCCTTATATTGGAGATATCCGTGGGGTTTTGAAGGCGTTCGCGAACAGGCTATACGAAGAGAACGGTTATACGCTCAATGCTGCCAATGAAATCGAAGGATTTCTGTTCAACGGTCCCAACGCGGAGCGTCGATTCCATGAGACCGGCAGCTTTGATTATGTGAACACGGGCGGTTATTATCATTCGCTTCCCGGCGATCCGCTTCGCCAGTTTATCGATACGACGGCCGAAGTCCAGCGGGCCATGGGATTCGAGAATGAAAAGGATCATCCGGAGGTAGCGCCGTCCCAGTTTGAAATCAACTACAGTTACGGCGAGGTGGTCGCCGCGGCTGACCAGATCCAGTTGTATAAGCTGATTTGCCGGCAGGTTGCGACCAAGATGGGACTCACTGCGAGCTTCCTGCCAAAACCGGTCGTTGGAGTAAACGGCAGCGGCATGCATACGAACGTGTCGATCAGCAAGAACGGTAAGAATCTGTTCTGGGATGCGAAGGGAGAGGAAAAGCTCAGTAAGTTAGCCTGGCAGTTTGTCGACCGCATCCTCACGCACGGCAATGACATCTGTCTTGCGCTGAACGCCTCCGTCAACTCCTACCGGCGGCTGGATCCCCATTTTGAAGCCCCGAACCAGATCATGGCATCCGCAGTTGACCGCGGCTCAATGGTTCGCATCCCGATCGGTAACGAGCGGAGCGCGCGAGTCGAAGTCCGGTCCGTCTCTCCCGACGCCAATCCCTACATGGTAATGCTTTCTGTGTTTAAGACGGGGATCGACGGCACCACGGCTAAGATTAAGAACCTTCGTCAAGCCCAACGGTATCTTCCGGACAATATCTATACCGCATTAGACAACTTCCGTGCTGCAGACTGGACAACGACGCTAATGGGTGAGGGTGTCAAGGGAAGGTATGCCGATTTGAAGCAGGCCTCAGCCGATCGCTGCCCTCGGCTCCTGGGAACCGTAGTGAAGGCTCCCGAAGTTCAGTTCCACCACGAAGTTTATAATCAGTTCCTCTGGAACAAGTTCTAAAAAACTCCTGTAGAAATTACGAGGCTTCGAAGAATCTACCGCCTGCCGGCGGCGTTCTTCGGAGCTTTCGTTTTTGATAAGTCATTTATTTTCTTCAGGATTTCCTCAGTATGGCTTTGGTGAGAGACGTGCACCGATAACTGTTACCGCGTGCCCGCGACACCACAAGAGCAGAGTGTATCCAATTGGAAGCGACGGTTTGATGCTCTCAAAAATCTGCCGCCCGTCTTAAAAATCGTCTGGGATTGCGGTCCTGCCATCGTTGTCGCAAATCTGACCGCGCGCGCCACCGTGTCCCTCCTGCCCGTCGCGATGCTGGTGATCTCGAAGCTGATCATCGATGCCATCGCCAACCAATCGAAGGGCCAGCCTGTTCGCGACGACTTTTGGATTCTGGTAGGCGCGGAATTCGTGCTCGCGCTACTGATGGCCGTGCTCGGCCGGGTTATCGGATTCCTGGATGCCCTTTTGGGCGATCGTTTCGGTCGAGACCTGAGCATCCGTATTATGGAGCATGCTTCGCGGCTCGATCTGCAGTCGTACGAGGATCCCGGTTTTTACGACACCCTCGAGCGTGCGCGGGTGCAGGCCACGGACCGGATTACAACTCTGCAATCGATCGGGACTGTGATTCAGCAAATGGTGACGGCCCTCAGCTTCTGCGCCAGCATTGTTCCGTACAATCCGTGGCTGCTGCTATTTTTTCTTGGCACGATTCCAGCCGTACTGGGGGAAAGCCACTTCGCGATGCTGCAGTATTCGCTCAGCTTCCAGCAAACTCCCCGGCGCAGGCAAATGGACTACCTACGGCAATTGGGTGCCAGTAAGGAATCCGCGAAGGAGTTGAAGCTTTTTGGCCTGGCGCGGTATCTTTCCGACCAATTCCGCAAGATTGCCAACGGCGTATACACCGAGAGCGTACGACTGGCCCGGAAACGCCTCGTGGCGGGATCGCTCCTGACGCTGTTTGCGACAGCGGGCTACTATGGAAGTTACGTTTGGGTGGTCCTGAACGCTCTTCAGGGCCGGATTACGATCGGCGACCTGACACTGTTGGCCGGAGCCATCGCAGGTGCTAACACCACCATTCAGGCTGCGTTTGCCACCACGGCCAGCCTGGCTGACCAGGCCTTGTTTCTCAAAGACTTGCTGGATTTCTTCGCAGTCAAGCCGAAAATTCATAACAAGCCGGATGCGCTTCCCGCCCCGAGACCGATCCGGGATGGTTTCCGCTTTGAAAACGTTTCGTTTCGATATCCTACCGGTGCCCGAGACGTATTGAAGGGCCTGGACCTGACAATCTCGCCGGGTGAGCGAATTGCATTGATCGGCGAGAACGGACAGGGAAAGACAACGATTGTTAAGCTCATCACGCGGCTGTACGACCCGACTGAGGGGAGGATTCTTCTCGACGGCATCGACCTGCGGGACTACGATCACGAAAGCGTGTGCCGCGAGACCGGAGTGATCTTTCAGGATTTCATGCGCTACGATCTGACGGCACGGGAGAACATCGCCGTCGGGAAAATCGAGCTATTGGGCGCCGCGGGCGATGAAGCGATCAGCCGCGCGGCCAAAAAGAGCCTGGCGGACGAGGTGGTCGGGCGTCTTCCACAGGGATATGACCAACTGCTGGGACGGCGTTTCGACGGCGGATTGGATTTGTCCGGCGGCGAATGGCAAAAGTTTGCTCTTTCCCGGGCCTACCTGCGGGACGCGCAATTACTGATCCTCGACGAACCGACAGCGGCATTGGATGCCCGGAGCGAGTTTGAGGTATTCCAGCGGTTCTCCGAGCTGACGGAAGGAAAGATGGCCATCCTGATTTCCCACCGCTTCTCCACCGTGCGTATGTCGGACCGCATTCTTGTACTGTCCGGCGGCGAGATCGCAGAGCAGGGCACGCACGATCAACTGATTGCTTTTGGGGGCCGCTATGCGGAGATGTTTGAACTGCAAGCCTCCAGCTACCGGTAGGAAAGACGAAGATATGCCTCAGAATCCGATAGTACAAACTACACGAAAGGAATCGCAGGCGTCCGCCGTGCCAACAGGGCGTCAACTGGTTTCCGCGAAAGACATCGCGACTCACACCCGCAGTCTGCGGGAAACGATTGTCTCCGGGGTGCAACGTGGCCAAAAGATCGATCGCTGGTTGACGGACAACTGGCGAATGATTCTGACGGCGCTGTCGGAAGTGAAGGAATCGGTGAAGTCCTTCGTGCAAGCGGGTAGCCCGAAGATCGCAAAAAAGCGGACCACAACGCCTCGGATCATCGAACTCGCACGCCGTTATCTCGGCGAAGGCAACGGGACTTTCGATATGCGCGAGTTTGTAAGCTTTGTGAAGGCTGCCCAGGATGGCGAATCCGAGCCGCTGTGGATGGACGAAATTTGGGCGCTGAAGCCGGCGATGCAGCTTGCGCTGCTCGAAAAAGTATCCGCCGAAATTGAGGGCGACACCGGCGATTTCGAGGCATCGGTTTCGGGGCTCCGGAACCTGAGCGACGCTGACTGGAAATGGGTATTCGAGCAGGTTAGCGCCGTCGACAAAGTATTGGGAGAAGATCCGGCCGGCGCGTATTGGTCGATGGACTTTGAGAGCCGCGACCTGTATCGTACCCGCCTTTCGAGACTGGCCAAATTATCCTCTCACTCGGAAACGGAAGTTGCCGCGATGGTGGTGGCGATGGCGCGCGAGTCCAGTGCGGACCAGCCGGCTGATCCCCGTGTGCGCGAGCGCCGGAGGCATGTCGGCTTCTATCTGATCGATAGCGGTTTACCCAGGCTGAAAGAGCGTATTGGTTATCGTCCCAACCTGATGGCGCGGCTCCGCGACCTGATTCTGCGCTTTCCCAGCAGCTTCTACATGGTGGGCGTGGAGCTGACGACTCTGATGCTGGTCTTCTGGATTTGCACGGTGTTGGATACGCCGCGGCCGATTATCGCGGTCATCGCATTGCTGATCCTTCCCGCGACTCATGCCGCTGTTCATTTCATGAACAACCTGGCGACGCTGATTGTCGGTCCCCGGCAGTTAGCGCGCTTCGATTTTTCGGAGGGTATTCCTCCCGAGTATGCCACCGCGGTAGCTGTGCCCAGTCTTCTCCTGCATGACAAGCAGGTACGGGAATTGGTACGGGATCTGCACATCCGCTATCTGGCCAACCCGGATCCGCAGCTTCGATTTGTTCTCCTTTCCGATAGCCCTGATTCCTCGGCGGAGGTTGATGAACGGGATCAACTAGTGGGCCTGGCGTCGAAGTTGATTTCCGATCTGAACGCGGAGTATGGCGATCGATTCTATCTGCTTCACCGGAACCGGCTCTTCAATCCCGTGGAGGGAAAGTGGATGGGCTGGGAGCGCAAGCGCGGCAAGTTGATCGATTTCAATCAATATCTTCGCGATGAGCACGACCCGTTTCCCATCGCTATCGGCGACATCCAAAACCTGAAGCGAGTGAAATACGTCATAACACTCGATTCCGACACGCAGCTTCCGAGAGGATCCGCGCAGCGTTTGATCGGCACGCTTGCTCATCCGCTGAACCGTGCCGTGATCGATCCCTCCAACAACATGGTGGTTGCGGGGTATGGCATTCTACAGCCGCGGATCGGCGTCAGCATTCACGCCGCCACCAAAAGCTGGCTGGGCAATATCTACTCCGGGCAAACCGGCTTCGACATCTATACGCGCGCAGTCTCCGATGTCTATCAGGATCTGTTCGGCGAAGCGATTTTTACGGGCAAGGGTATCTACGAGGTGGACGTCTTCCGGACGGTTCTGGACAGGCGTTTCCCGAACAACACGCTGTTGAGCCACGACCTGATCGAGGGAGCCTACGCGCGAACGGGCCTCGTATCGGACATCGAGCTCGTAGACGACTTTCCTTCGCACTTCAGCGCCTATCACCGGCGTCAGCACCGCTGGGTGCGAGGCGACTGGCAGGTAATGCGATGGCTGCTGCCTGTCGTGCCGGACTATAACGGAAAGCCGGTATTAAATCCCATCTCGCTGGTTTCGGCGTGGAAGATTCTGGACAACCTGCGCCGCAGTATGATTCACCCCGCCATGCTGACGCTGCTCTTGGCGGGATGGTTTTGGTTCTCCGGCTCCCCCATGGTGTGGACCCTGGCCAGTCTCGGCCTCTTTCTGATTCCAGCCGTTTCCCATGTGTTCTTCGCCGTATTCCGCGTACCGCGCACGGGGCTGCGGGGGCATATTCGCGGCACTCTATCGTCCATGTTCAAGGATGCTTTTACCGCGCTGCTGCAATTTGTGTTTTTGGTGCACCAGTCGTTGCTATCCATGGACGCGATTGTCCGGTCGCTGTTTCGAACCGTGAAGGGCCAGCGACTTCTCGAATGGGAGACAGCGGCCGAATCGGAAGCGTCGCGGCGCAAAACACCAGTGGACAAGTATTTGGAGTGGACGCCCTACCTGGCGCTCCTGATCGGCATATTGTTGACCATCGTGCGTCCCGCGGCATTGCCCGCGGCAATTCCGGCGCTGATTCTCTGGGTGTTCTCGCGATCGATCAGCAATTGGCTGAACGCGCAGCCGGAGCCGACCGAAGATCCTGTCTCTCGCGACCAGCAGCAGCATCTGCGTGTTGAAGCTTTGCGGATGTGGCGGTATTTCTGCGAGTTTTCAACCGAAAAGAATCACTGGCTGATTCCGGACAACGTCCGTCAGGATGGCCTCATTCCAGCACCCAGAGTTTCGCCGACCAATCTCGGTTTGCTTTTGAACGCGCGGCTGGCGGCACTCGAGTTCGGGTGGATCACCCTCGCCGAATTCGCGACTCTGACCCGGCGCACGCTCGAGACAACACTGCGGATGAAGCGATATCGCGGCCATCTGCTGAACTGGTACAGCACGGATACGCTTGAGGTTCTACCGCCTGCCTTTGTTTCGACCGTGGATAGTGGAAACGTTGCGGTGTGCCTGTGGACCCAGAAGGCTGCCTGTCTCGATCTATTGGATCGCGGTAAATTCGACTCGTCGTTTCTTGCCGGTCTCCGCGACTACGCACGGTTGATCGAAGAGCTGGAACCGAAAGCAGGTCGCGCCCTGAACAAGCGTTTTCAGGAGACGCAGAAGCTTGCTGAGGAAACGTTCCCTGCGCTCGAACAGGTTGTCGATCAGTTTTTAAAGATCGAGGCCGTAACGTCGGAGGCGCTCTGGTGGGCTCGCCAGCTGCGGGAACGGTTGACCGCAATCCGCGCCGAACAGCCGGAGGAAACGCTCGACGATCTGCGATGGTCGGCTTCGACCTGTGCCCAACTGGTCCAGGAGATGGACTTTTCGTTCCTCTATGTTCCAAAGCGGAAGGCTTTGACGGTAGGCTTTGATACCGAAAAGGAAAAGGCGTCCGTCTCGTGTTATGACATGTTAGCCACGGAGGCTAGACTGGCGGCGTTCGTCGCGATCGCCAAAGGGGACGCTCCTCAGGAGGTATGGCTGCAGCTGGGCCGTGGACACACACTAGCACAGGGCCGAAAAGTATTGATGTCCTGGTCCGGCACAATGTTCGAGTATCTGATGCCGGCACTATGGATGCGGCATTATCCCGAAACGCTCTTGGCTCGCAGCGCCCAGGAGATTGCTGTGATTCAACAGAAATACGGCCGTCGCCACAATATGCCCTGGGGCGTGTCGGAGTGCGCGCATGGATTTGGCGACCGTCATCGGGAGTACTCCTACCAGGCATTCGGATTGCCGGAACTGGCGCTGGACCCGGGCATCAAGGACGCAAATGTGGTTGCGCCCTATGCAACGTTTCTCGCACTAACGGCGGCAGGCAAGGAAGCCTTGCTCAACCTTAAGGAACTAGCCAGACTCGGAATGCGCGGGACTTATGGATACTATGAGGCGATTGATTATTCCGACAGCCGGGCCGATGTCCTGGAGCCGCGCTCCATCGTCCGTGTCTGGATGGTCCATCACTTGGGGATGAGCCTACTGGCGGTGTGCAACTTCCTCCGCGGCAATTTCATTCAGGATGTCTTCCACTCCGAGCCTGCGGTAGAAGCCAGCGAACGCATTCTGCATGAGCGTATCCCGCTTGAATTGCGAGTCGACGAAATAGAGCCGATGGGCGGTCCGCAATTGGTTCCACACGAGGCCGCGTCCACCGCGGCCTAGATGTCGTAATAGAGAGAGAATTCGTACGGATGCGGCCGGAGCCGCACCGCATCCGCTTCGAACTTTCTTTTGTACGAAATAAAAGTATCGATCAGATCCTCGGAGAAAACGTCACCCCGCAGCAGGAAAGAGTGGTCTTCTTCGAGACAATCGAGCGCTTCGTCGAGAGAGGCCGGCATCGAAGGTACCGCCTTCATCTCCTCGGGTGTGAGATCGTAAATATCCTTATCCAGCGATTCTCCGGGGTCGATGCGGTTTTGTATTCCATCGAGACCGGCCATTAACATAGCTGCGAAGGCCAGGTACGGATTGCAGGATGGATCGGGCGGGCGGAACTCGATGCGCTTGGCCGCCGGCGAGGCCGAATACATGGGAATGCGCACGGCGGCGGAACGGTTGCGCCGTGAGTATGCAAGATTCGTCGGAGCCTCATAACCAGGCACCAGCCGCTTATAGCTGTTGGTCGTCGGTGCAATGATCGCAGACAGCGCCCTGGCGTGCTTCAACAGTCCGCCGACGTAATGCAGAGCCATCTGCGACAGGCCGGCGTACCCATCGCCCGAAAATAGCGGTTTTCCGTCCCGCCACAAGGATTGATGCGTGTGCATTCCGCTGCCGGCATCGCCAAAGAGGGGCTTGGGCATGAATGTAACCGACTTGTTGTAAAGATAGGCGACATTGCGGACAACGTACTTGTACAGCATCGTGTTGTCGGCCGATCTCACCAGCGTGTCGTAGCGCTGGTCGATCTCGCATTGTCCGCCCGTGGCGACTTCGTGGTGGTGGCATTCTACCTTCAGCCCGCACTTGATCATCGTCTCCACCATTTCCGATCGCAGGTCCATGTAGTGATCGGTGGGCGGTACGGGGAAGTATCCTTCTTTGTACCGAGGGCGATAGCCGAGATTATTCTCTGCGCGGCCGGTATTCCAGCGCCCTTCCTCCGAATCGATGAAGTAGAAACCGGAATGGGCGTTCTGATCGAAGCGGACGTTGTCGAAGATGAAAAACTCGCCTTCAGCCCCGAAGTAGGCGATGTCGGCGATGCCGGTATTCTGCAGGTACAGTTCTGCCTTCTCGGCGATCCATCGCGGATCGCGCTCATAGTGCTGGCGGGTAATCGGGTCGATCACGCTCGAATTCATCACCAGCGTGGGAGTCTCCCGGAACGGGTCGATATAGGCCGAACGGGGATCGGGAATCAAAAGCATGTCGGATTCGTTGATCGCCGCCCACCCGCGTATGGAGCTTCCATCAATGCCAAAGCCGTCCTCAAACGACGCCTCATCCAGCTCGGACATCGGATAACTGATGTGATGAGATAACCCGGGAATATCGGTGAACCGCAAATCAACTTGCCGGGCTTCATGGCGGTTTGCCAGCTCAAGGACCTCGATCGGAGTCATAGAGATGAACCTGAAGCATAGCGGAGCGTTTTTGACACCGTCAACTGCGCCGGAGATGCTAAGGTATGCCGGTTAGCGTCACGCCGCAGGACCCGCGGTACGCCATCCTCCGCAGGAGCCGCAATCGACGATGGCCGGAAGACCAAAGCCAGGCTCCTTCGCGGATCGACATTTGCGCCACGGCAGAGGAAGCGGCGGCATCATTGCAGCAGATTGTCGGCGCGGGGCTGCGTCCGACGGTACGTAGCGGCGGACATTGCTATGAAGACTTCGTTGTCAATAATCCCGGCGGGGCGATCCTCGACCTCAGCCTGCTGACGTCCAGCCAGGCACCGAATTCCGGCTACTCGATTCCGGCGGGCAAGCAACTGGGCGACATCTACCTCGAGCTCTATAAACGGTACGGCGTCACAATCCCCGCGGGCACCTGCTACACCGTCGGAGCCGGCGGCCATATCAGCGGCGGCGGTTACGGGTTGCTGGCGCGGCTGCATGGTCTGACCGTCGATTGGATGTCGGGCGCGGACATTCTTACCGTGGACCGAAAGGGCAAAGTAACGCTCCGGCGGGTGGATGCGAAGAGATCTCCTGATCTGTTGCGTGCCTGCCGCGGTGCGGGGGGTGATGCCTTCGGTGTGATTACCGCGTTTCACTTCGATAAGCTCCCTCACGCGCCCAAGGAAGTAATCAGTGCGGCGATTACGTTCGACTGGGCGACGATGACAGAGGACCGTTTCGTCGAGCTGCTGCGGATCTACGGAAACTATTGGGCCACGCGGGGCAAGGATCCGGATACTTGGGGCCTGTTCGCCGTGCTGGTGCTGTCGC
>CAYTVP010000004.1:0-32716 GCA_964441675.1 uncultured Solibacteraceae bacterium
GCCTATACTCTGGAGGTTCCTCCGCAGGATTCTCGGACGATGGAGATTATCTATCCAGGCGGAGCGTCCCCCGGCATCGCGCAAGGGATTCTCGAAGCCAGAAGTTCGTTGACCGGCCAGTCTCTACGGATTCCCTACTGGTCTGCGAGCCCGAGCTCCATCCCCCACCGGCTGGATGTGTTCGGCACCAATACCGCCCGTCCTCGGGCCGGAGCCGAAACACAGCTCCTCTTTCGAGTGATCGACACTACCGGGTTGCCGCTGGTGAGTCAGGATATGGTTGCGCGTCCGCTCACGGAGGGAACGGTTGTATCGGGGATCGTTTCATTTGTGGACGAAGCTCCGGGCCTTGCCGCTGTTCGAGTACGCCTGGCGCGCGGATGGAACCGTCTCGCCATCGAGATTGGCGAGTTTCGCGAGGTTGTCGATCTTCTAGGGTATTAGTGCCGGCAGAAGCCAACGCGGCTGATTTCCGTATAATTGGAGGGAACAATAGATCACAAGATCAGTAAGCTATGTTGGATTTGAAAACGAAACTCCAGGAAGAGATCGCGGCCCTTGAATACGAATTGCGGGCAGAGTTGCCAAAGGAGATTTCGAAGGCGCGCGCGCATGGAGACCTAAGCGAGAACGCAGAGTACCACGCCGCGAAAGAGCGGCAATCGTTTGTAAGTGCGAGACTATCTCAGCTTCATCAGCGGCTCAAAGAGTTGATGATGGTGGACCTTTCCAAGATCCCCGCGGATCGTGTCGGTCTGGGCAGCGAGGTTGTGGTCTACGACAGCGAAAAAGGGCAGGAGGTCACCTATACGCTGGTGACCAGCGAGCACGCGGATGTTCCGAAGGGCCGGATTTCCACCACATCCCCTATCGGCAAGGGTCTTCTCGGTAAGCACGTCGGTGACGACATCACGATTCGCATTCCCGGCGGCGTGCGCAACATGGAGATTCTCCGGCTGACAACTATCCACGAACTGGAGTAGAGTGGAGGCAAATCGGCCGTTGGGTGGCCATTCTCTGCAGTTTCAACGATGACCTTCACACAAGCGATCGGCGGCGGCTCGAACAAGATCATTCGCTTGATTGTGAAGGGTCTCGCGCTTTCCAGGATCCATCCGAACGCACTCACGTTTGTCGGACTGTTGATCAATATCTGTGCGGCAGTCATGTTGGCGCGCGGCCAGTTCCGCTGGGCGGGGCTGGTGATTATCGGCGCGGGAATCTTCGATATGGTGGACGGGCGCGTTGCCCGGGCCACCAATCAAGTCACCCGGTTCGGCGGATTCTTCGATTCGGTTCTCGACCGCTATTCGGATCTGGCCTTGTTGATGGGCCTGCTGGTTTACTATGCGTCAATCAACCGGAACTTCTACGTCGTCCTGACTGCAGTGGTGATGACCGCCTCGGTGATGACCAGCTATACACGGGCTCGGGCAGAGAACATCATTCCGAGCTGCAAGGTAGGATTTCTCGAAAGACCGGAACGAATCGTCCTTTTGATCATCGGTGCGCTCCTCGACCGTATGGCGCCTGTTCTATGGGTAATTGCCATACTGGGAAATCTCACGGTCATTCATCGCATGATTTTCACCTGGCAGGAATCGAAGCGCCTGGAAGAAGCGCAATTACGGCCCACGGCCGCGGCTGCAACTTCACAGAAAAGCCGTTAGGTTTCCAAGATTACTACTGCCATTGCCATCGCCCGTGTATGCGTAAGCGAAAGTTGAATTTCTCGCACACCCATGCGCTCGGCGACAGCGGCGGCGCGTCCGTGCAACCGGAGAGTCGGCTTGCCCGAGGGAAGATTCGCCACTTCAAAATCCTGCCACCGCACGCCGACCGCACCGGTGCCGAGGGCCTTCATGCCTGCCTCCTTGGCGGCAAAACGCGCGGCATAGCGCTCGAAGCGGTTTGCCTTGCGTTGTACATAAGCGATCTCGCCCGGCGTATAAATGCGGCGCAGAAATCGCTCGCCAAATCGTTCGATCGCAGCCTGAATGCGATCCACTTCGGCCAGGTCTGTTCCAACTCCAGCGATCATCGGTTCCTCCCCGGCTGCCACAACGTACAATCAAGAGTCATGGCCGGATGAGCGAGGCATTGATTGATATACAGAATCTTCGCTTCTCCTACGAAGATGGTACCGAGGCGCTGCGCGGTGTCGATTTTACTCTTCACCCCGGCGAGACCGTAATTCTGTTGGGAGCCAACGGATCCGGCAAAACGACCTTCCTGCTGCATCTGAACGGGCTGCTACGCGGCGACGGCAATGTCAAGATTTGCGGCATGACGCCGTCCCGGGAATACTTGCCGGAGATCCGGCGAAAAGTGGGAGTGGTCTTTCAGGATGCGGACGAGCAGCTATTCATGTCGAGCGTCCTCGAAGATGTGGCTTTCGCTCCCGCAAATCGCGGGCTGTCCCCAGAGAAAGCAAGCGAGCAGGCACGGCGATTGATCGCTTCGGTGGGGTTGGAAGGGAAAGAAGAGCGGGCGCCTTATCACCTGAGCTCGGGTGAGAAACGGCGCGCGGCTATCGCCGGTGTGCTGGCCATGGAACCCGAGGTTCTTGTTTTAGACGAACCAACTACCTACTTAGATCCGCCGGGCCGGCGCGAGCTGATCGAGCTTTTAGGCAGGCTGCCACAAGCCAAGGTAATCGCTACGCACGACTTATCCCTGGCAAAAATTATCGGGACCCGATCGCTATTCTTTGACCGCGGTCTGGTTGTAGGCTCGGGGAGCGTCGCCGAAGTAATCGAACGTTTCGGCTGGACTTGAACCGGCTGGTTAGCTCTTAGCGCTCTTCTTTCGATACTCTGCCCAGCGCTTCTTCTGTGCCTCGGCGATGCGTTTTCTGGCCGCGGCGCTCATCGGCTGACGTTTCCGGCGTTGAGATGCCGCGCTGGCAGGCACTTTAGCGCCAGACGCCGAACCCGGAAGCAAGCGCTCGATCATCAGGATCTGTTCCTCAATGCGCGCTCTCTGCATCCGTAGTCCTTCGAGAGTAGCTTGAAGCAACTCTCTGTCCCTAAGTTTTGCCGGCAAACCTGCCATCCGTTACCTCCACCACGATTATTCCACACTTGTTATGTATCCGAAAGCGGGTCACTTACTTATCTCACACATCAACGTAACTGGTCCATCATTAACTAAACTCACTTTCATGTGAGCTCGAAATGTTCCAGTGGCTACTGGAATCTGTTTGTCGCGCATGAGTTGAACGAATAGGTTATAAATGTGCTCCGCCTTCTCCGGCGGCGCGGCGCGATCGAAACTAGGTCGCGTGCCTTTCGTGCAATCGCCATAGAGAGTGAACTGGGAGATCACCAGAAAAGAGCCGTTGACGTCGAGTATGCTCCGGTTCATTTTCCCGTTCTCATCGGAGAAGATCCGTAAGGAAGCCACTTTGGCAGCCAGTGCCCGGGCAGTATCTTCTGTGTCATCCGTCGTCACTCCGAGAAACACTAATAGTCCGGCGCCGATCCTTCCTACTACCGTGCCATCTACTTCTACGCTGGCGTTCAGAACCCGCTGAACCAACGCGCGCACTAGCCGGCGATCCTTCCTGTTCGCGTCAATAGATCACGCAGCCTGCCGCAGAGGCCACGCATTTCCTGGTCGGTGTCCAGTTCTTCCACAGTAAGCTTCATCTTCCGCCGCCAGTTGGGATACTCGCTTGTCGAGCCGGGAAGGTTTTGTTGATAAAGCTCTCCAGTCAGATCCTCCTGGTTCAACACAAGAAACTCGCATGGGGTGGATGCGAGAAACTCAAGACAAGCATCTCGGAGGACACTCGCTAACTCGGGTATCTCAGTGGCGTCATGCGGGTACTCTTCGGGAAGAAGGTGAAGCTCGTGAAGCCGGTCGAGCAGAAGTTGCTTGTCGTGCTTGCGCTGGCCGATTTGCCGGTCGTAGTCAGCCTGATCCGGGAGAAGACCGGCATTGCGGCGGGCTTCGATATCGTTGCCTGTCCAGAACCCTGCAAGCGTCGCCAGATCATGTGTCGCTGTTGAAGCTACTGCCGCTTCCGGGTACGCATCCGGCGGATGAAAGTTTTCGTTGCGCTCAAAGAAGAGAATTCGATAGCCGAGCACGCCTTGTTCGAGCAAGGCATCGCGCATCTCCTGAGTGATCGTCCCCAAATCCTCGCCGATAATCCGGACTCGCAAGCGATGGCTTTCGAGCGCAAGAATCCCGAACAGATCCCGCCACCTCTCCAGAACATAAGTGCCGTCCTTGGCTTCGAATCCGTCCGGAATCCAGAACAACCGGAACAATCGCATCACGTGATCAATGCGGAGCGCCCCGCCGTGTGACGCGTTGTTCCGAATAGATGCGGCGAAAAGATGATAGCCGTCCTTGAGATGGGTTTCTCCGTTCGGCGGTGGAAACGACCAATCCTGACCATCCGGCGAAAAATTGTCAGGCGGAGCACCAACCCGGCAGCCTGACACAAAATGGTGTGGATTTGCCCACAGGTCGCAGCCCGTACGATCTGTGGCGAGCGCCAGGTCGTGATAGAGGCCAACCGCCATGCCGCGGCTCTTCGCGCGCGCCTGTACTTCTGCCAATTGACGGTCCAGATGCCACTGCAGCCAGCAGTAAAAAACCAGTTCCCTGGCATGATCTCTCGCGAAGGACTGACATGCGGGTGACCCAGGATCGTGGTAGTCTTCCGGCCAGTCGGTCCAGAGCCAGAGTCCGGCGATCGTACTCCGAAAATGCGCATCGAGCGCACAGTACACGGCAAACTCATGAAGGAAGTCACCTTCACGGTCGATAAACTGCCGGTATGCCGGGTGATCGGCCGGGCGGAACGATTCAAAGCACATTCGTAGAAACGTCAGCTTTAAAGCGGCGACACGTTCATACTCGATGAATTCCGATTCCCTTAAGGCAGCGATCTCCTGCTGGACCTCGGCGCTGTGAAAGGCCGCCTGAATTTCCGGCTGCCGGAACTCATCAAGCGCCTCCACATCGAGATACAGAAAGTTCCGGTAATACGAGCATTGCGGCAGATACGGGCTGGTGTTGAACGGCTGCCGGTTCGGGATCGCATGCAGCGGATTCAACGCCACCAGCGAGAAGCCGGCCTCAGCAGCCCAATCTACGAACTCGCATAGGTCGCGCAAATCGCCCGTGCCCCAATTCCGGCGCGAGCGCAGCCCATAAAGACTGATTGCGATCCCAGCCGATCGTTGTCCGGAAGGGGGCTTGTACATCTGTGGAGGACAGACGATAAGGTGTGCCGCCAGATCCCGGCCGTCCCAGCGCCCCTCGAGGAAGTGATAGCCAGGCGGAATGTTCGCGATACGCTCGATTATCCGTTTTTCGCCATTTTCCAAAGTTAGTGTGGCTGGCTCCGGAAGATCGAGCGTCTCCTGTTCCCGGATGACAATGGTTTCAGGCGGAGCCGATGGGTCCCGTTCCGGTCCTAAAGCGAATAGCAGCTTTCGAATGACTGCGCCGCTGACGGTTTGTTCCCGTCCGAAGCCGTCCAGATAGGTGAGGAGAATTCCCCTTCGGCGCGCCTCTTCCACCAGCTGCGCCGCCACGGGATTGGGTGAGCTCAAGTTCTCATCTTAGCCGCTTGGTTCTCTAAAGAGCCGCTTCGTTCTCAAGGGTCTGAGAGAAGGAAAACGGCTCCTATGGGATACTCCAAGTAGACGTGGTTATGGAAAATCGCATCCAGCTCGGTTCGGTTCCCGATGATTTCTTCTCGCGGATCGATGACGAAAACCTGGCAAACATTGTCGGCGACAGTATCGTGCTGACCTCGATCGACAATGTACTCAATTGGGGCCGTAAGAACTCCATTTGGCCTATGGCATTCGGCTTGGCTTGCTGTGCCATTGAGATGATCTCGATGACCGCATCCCGATTCGACATCTCCCGGTTCGGCGCGGAGGTATTCCGCGGCTCGCCCAGGCAGGCCGACTTGATGATCATCGCCGGGCGTGTCTCACAGAAGATGGCGCCCGTGATCCGGCAGTTGTACCAGCAAATGCCGGAGCCGAAGTGGGTGATCTCTATGGGTGCGTGCGCCACCTCTATGGGCGTTTTTTCCAATTACGCCCTGATTCCGGTCAATCAGGTAATCCCGGTGGACGTTTACGTGCCCGGATGTCCCCCGCGTCCGGAGCAGTTGATTTACGCGATCACCGTGCTACAGGGGAAAATCCAGAAAGAACGCGGCACCCTGACCAAGGCCCTGAATCTGACATAGATCCCGTACTCTCACAGATTTCTCGCCGCTACACATACAAGAGTGCGACTCTCTCGCCTCGCTGATATATAGTGAACGAACTGAAGTCACCTTCACGTTCTTTCATATGAAGCGAAAACTCATCTCCCGGCGAAGCCTGCGGCTCTGTTTATTGCTGGTAGCGGCGCCCATCCTTTCCGTTGCGCAGGAAGCCCGGCTATCGGGCACAGTCTCGGATTCCAGCGGCAGTATTTTACCGGGGACTCAGGTTACGGCAACACAATCCGAGCGAGCGCTCACTTTTCAAGCGATCAGCGGTGGCGACGGGCGCTTTGTCTTCGCACGGCTTCCTACCGGCACCTACAACATACGAGCGGAAGTAACCGGATTCAAGATATATCTACAACCGGACCTGGAACTCACCACGAACGCCGATGTTCTGTTGAACGTGACGATGGAGATCGGGACGCTCACCGAGCAGGTGACTGTTTCCGGCGACGCCACGCGCGTATCTACCGAATCGTCGACGATCCAGCAGCTGGTTGACTCCAAGCGAATTCTGGAACTACCTCTGAATGGGCGCAACGTCTATCAACTGGCACGGCTTGTGCCCGGCACTGGCCAGGGCGGATTCAACATTGGCGGGGGTAAGACAGGAACTCAGCAGTCCAACATGGTGAACGTGCGTCTGGACGGGAATCTGAACGTCAACACAGCGTATGGCGAGATTCTTCCCAGTCCCAGCCCGGACGCGGTGCAGGAATTCAGCGTACAAACGAGTGTTCCGTCAGCCCGGTACGGATGGGCGTCCGGCGTGGTGGAAGTGTCCACGCGAAGCGGCACCAACGAAGTACACGGCAGCCTGTACGAGTTTCTTCGCAACGACAAGCTGGATGCCCGTAACTTCTTTCAAGCTGATAAAACCAAGCGGAAGCGAAATCAGTACGGTGTTGCCGCCGGCGGCCCGCTTTATATTCCGCGCCTATACGACGGCCGGAACAAGACGTTCTGGTTCGTCAACTTCGAGCAGCAAAAGGAGCCCTTGGGGGCGCCAGTGAATATCTTTGTTCCGACCGAACAGCAACTCGGCGGCGATTTTTCAGGGGCCGGCCGCGTGATTCGCGATCCCCTCAATAACGAACCTTTTCCGAACAACATCATTCCACAAAGCCGACTTGATCCTTTGGCGATTAATTATTCCAGGCGGTTTGTGCCATCCACCTCCGATCCGACAGGTGTTTATCGATATCAAAGACCGGCCGATAACAATCCCACCACGTTTCTCTTCCGGGCTGACCAGCTCATCGCGAACCAGCATCAATTGAGCGCACGGTCTTTTATCACGCGGCGAAAAGGCCCGTCGGCTACCGGCAATCTTCCCGAGTTTCAAAATTCCGAAGCCGTCAACGATACGGACTTCGTTGGCGCGACTTATGTTTGGACTGTCGCGCCCAACAAGATCAATACTGCCCGTTTCGGCTTCAACGGCACATACTCCAATGCCGAGCTTTATCCGAAACTCAACGACCAGGAACTTCAACAGCTGGGATGGTCGCCTAATTTTCAGCGCTACAACGAGAACGTACCCGCGATGAACGTTTCCGGATTCTTCTCGGGCTCGACAGAATTCTCGACGCTGCGAGATTACTCCACGTACAGCTGGAGCGACGATTTTTCATGGATCATCGGCCGGCACACATTGATGATGGGTTTCGACGGCATGAGAACGATTCAGGAAGGTTATAGCGTGTCGCGCACTCACGGCCTGTATACGTTTTCTGGTGCGTTTTCAGGCTTGGGTCTGTCGGATTTCATGCTGGGTAGACCCAACACGCTCCGGCAGGGGAATCCTGCCATCGATCGAAGCCTTGGTTTGCACTTGGCCCTATACTTCCAAGACGACTTCAAGATCACGCGTCGTCTGACGCTGAACCTCGGTCTCCGCTATGAGATTCCGCTTCCGCCCAGCTCTGCCCTGGGGCAAACTAGTTTCTACCGGCCGGGTGAGCAGTCGACCGTTTATCCGAATGCACCGGCGGGACTCCTCTATCCGGGTGATCAGGATGCGAGCGGCGAGCGGCTTGGCAATGCCGGCTACTCCCTCAGCAAAAGTTACTGGGCGCCCCGTTTTGGCCTTGCTTACTCTCTTACTGAAAATCAGAAAACCGTGCTGCGGGCCGGGTATGGCGTGAACTACGCGCCCGCCTGGACGAACATCCTGGGCCAGCTTCAGATTTATCAGCCGTTTATTCGCATCATCGATCTGGTGGCGCCTCCGTCCACCTCCGATCCGTGGGCAGGTTATCCGGGCGGGCGTCCTCACCCCTACGATCGCTCTCAGGGTGCAATCTTCGATAAGGAGATCGCTGCATTCGCGATGGGTCCTGGTTATCGGGAACCGATGATGCAGCAATGGAATATCGGGATTCAGCGCGAGTACGCAAGGAATTTGATCGGCACCGTCAGCTATGTGGGCACCCGAGGCACACGCATTCCTTACTTGCACGATATCAATCCCGCGGTCTATGTTCCGGGGCAATCGACGGTGGCAAATACGAACTCTCGACGGCCTCTATATCCCGACATCGCCAGGTTCAGTTTGGCGGAATCCGTTGTCAATTCGAGCTACCACGGTCTTCAGGCATCGCTCGACCGGCGCTTCTCGAACGGTATAACGATACTGGCCTCATACACGTTTTCGAAAGCGCTGACCGACCTGAATGCCGTTCTGACAAATGACGGTGGTGTTCCCGATCCAAATAACCGGGCCGCGGAGTGGGCTCCCGCGGATCATGACCGGACTCACGCATTTGTCGCATCTTGGGTGTGGCAACTTCCCTATGCGTCATCTACTCGGGGCTTCCGTCGTGTGCTGTTGCATGGCTGGGAGCTGAACGGCATCTGGTCCGCCTACAGCGGCGCGCCGCTGAGCTTCTTCACATCGCAGGATCGGGCTCTGCGCGGCCAACCCAACCGGGCAGACCGCCTGAAGGACCCGAGACTTTCGATGGATCGCTCTCGCGGCGAGCAGATTGCCCGCTACTTCGATACCAGCGCCTTTGCCCCCAATCGCGCCGGCGAATTTGGAAGTGCGCCTCGCGCCGAAGGTCAGCTGCGAGCTCCCGGCACGATCGATGTCACCCTCGGTATCTTCAAACGTTTTCGCGGCTTTGCCGAGTCGCACAATTTCCAGTTTCGGACTGAGATCTTTAACGCTCTGAACCGTCCTAATTTTGGCGCCCCTGGTACAAACATCGATGCACCAGCGAGTTTTGGCCGCATCAACTCGGCTTCCGACGGCCGCATCATCCAGTTCGGTCTGAAGTATTTGTTCTAACGCTCTAAACTTAGCCGGCTGAACCGCCGATTGATTGGCTCAGAACATGTATCCGGCTACCGCCTATCAAAACTATGTAGAGACTACGGTCTCTACCTCAGAACCAATCGAGCTCACCCGCCTCCTGTACCGGGGCGGCGTTGATGCATTGCGGCGCGCCCGTGCCGCGATGTCACTCGGTAACATCGTTGAACGCAATAAACAGGTTGTCCGCACGCAGCAGATCGTCGCCGAGCTGGTCAGCGCGCTGAAGCCGGAAGAGCTTCCGGACCTCACGCTGCGTCTGGCGCAGGTATATGAGTACGTCCTGTTCTTAGTACAAATGGGGAATTTCGAGCAGCGGGACCAGCCGTTGGCCGAAGCCGAAAAGCTGCTAGGGACTTTGCTTGAAGGCTGGGAACGTTGTGATCCGGCCGTTACTTCTGAGACGGTGAACGCGGCGTAAGCCCGTTCACCACTGTTTTCGCAATTCCAAACCCACCAGCCCGCGACATCACGCGGGCAAATTCCTGCTCCGCGTACTCCATCAGGCTCTGGCTCGACTTATCGTCGCCGCCCATCCAGCTTCCCTCGCCCGACTCACGCACGGTCTTCATCAACTGCTCGACGAGCAGCGATTCAAACTGGTGTGCGGCCTCGGTGATCCGTTCCGGTGTGTCTACATGCGAGTTGGCCGCCGGTTCGTTGCCGGCGGCCAGGGTGGGTTTCAGAGAAATGGGAAGCATTTTTAGATCACCTCCAGCACTGCGTCGATCGCGCCTGCTGCGCGAAGGTTCTGCAGAATCGCAATCACATCTCGCGGCGTTGAGCCGATGGATTGGAGCGCCCGGACCAATTCTTCGATGGTGGCTCCGTCTTTTAGTACCAGGTTGCGCGATTGCTCTTCCTTGACGCCCACTCCGACATCGGGTGTGACGACGGTCTGGCCTTTCGAGAAGGGTGCGGGTTGCGAGACGTCATATGTGGTCTGTACTTCGACACTCAGTGAGCCGTGCATGATTGCTACGGGTGAGATTTTCACCTGCTTGCCCATGACAATCGTTCCTGTCCGCTCGTTCAGGACAATCTTCGCCAAGCTGTCGGCGATCACCGTGAGTCCTTCGACAGAAGCGATAAACTCCGCCGGAGTCGCCGCCGGAGGCATGGCGACGGCCACCAAGCCCGCGTTCTCCGGATTTGCGAGCCGGCTGCCGGGATATTTCTGATTAATCGCCTCCGAAATACGAACGGCGGTCGAAAAATCGGGTTGGCGCAGCTGCAGCCGTACCTCTGTCGTCGGGCTTACCGATGGTGCGGAACGCTCGACAATCGCCCCGTTCGGCACGCGGCCCGCCGTCGGGTGGTTCATTGTCTGGGAATTGGCGGCGCTGCGTCCGGCCACAAACCCGCCCGTGACTACCGGTCCCTGCGCAACGGCAAATACTTCGTTATTTGCGGCGCGAAGAGGAGTCAGCAGAAGCTGGCCGCCTTGTAGATTGCTGGCATCGCCCATCGCGGCTACGGTGACATCGATTCGCCCGCCCGGCTGTGCAAACGCCGGCAGATTCGCCGTAACCATCACGGCGGCCATGTTTCGGACCAGCATTGCCTGCCCGGGCGCTTGCACTCCAAAGCGCTCCAGCATATTGGCCATCGTCTGCGCTGAGAAGAATGTTTGTCTCTTGTCGCCGGTGCCATTGAGACCCACAACCAGGCCATAGCCCATCAATTGGTTATCGCGAACTCCTTCGATTGTCACCAGCTCTTTAATCCGGGTTGGCGCATTGCTTCCAAAAAGCGAAATGGCCGACAAGATCACACAGTAGAGATTCCGCATAAAGATTCCTTAGAAAGGCAGAACGCCGAGAAGAATTCGATACAGGATGTTGGGCCGGCGCGTGGCGTCGGCGACGACTCCCTTGCCATCGACTCGGATCTCCATTTGACCGACCCGGTCGGACCTTACCGTATTTGTGGCGGAGACATCGTTCCAGCGGACGACTCCGCGAACGGTGATTCTTTGCTTTTCCGAGTTCGCCTGAACATCCTTAATACCCTCGACCACCAGGTAGCCGTTCGGAAGAACATCCACTACCCGGGCCGACAGCGTGGCTGTCAGGACATTCGACCTGCTGGTGGAACCCTGTCCGTCAAGCGATGTTTCCGAACCGAGCTTGGCCATGTCTTTTAGGAAGGGAGTGACGTGCGTGCCAAACAACGACGGGATACTGGCACTGGCGCTCGCTGCGCGGCTGGAGGACGTAGCGCCGCTCGAAACCGCAGACGCTCGATCGCTGACCAGAATTGTCACCAGGTCGCCGATCTGAGAAGCACGCAGGTCGCGGAACGGATCGCCCAGCCGCCCGCCGGGAGTATATAGGGATCCCGGAGATGCTGCGGAAACATCAGCCGCCGCCTTTGCCGCAGCAATATACTCGTCGAGCGGTGTGGGAGTATCTTTCTTTGCCGCGGATAACGCCACCGCGGTCAAGAGCACACAGAAGCTAGTTCGCAATCGCATTTTGTTCTCCTACCACTGCTCGTCCGGGTCCAGAGATGGTTGCTGAGAATCGCTGCCCGGATTCTTTGTTCTTCAGCAGCACGCGCCCGCCGGCGAAGCCGGATGTTTCAGCAATCGCTTCGAGCTTCAACCGCGCATTGCCGTAGATGGCCAGTACTTCGACGGGATCGCCAGCCTTAATATCGCGTTGCGCCGTGACGCGTGTCTTGCGCAGGACACTCGCGGCTTCCGGAAGACGGAGTTTTACCCAAACCGGATGCCGGCCGCCGCCGGAGGTTACAACGGCTCCCCGCCAGATGACGATATCGCGGTTGGCGCTCCAGCCACTGGCTGCAAATTCTAAAGTGCCTTCAGGAACTGGTTGTCTCGAAAATTCCACAATCTCCGCTTCTCGCGCGCCCGCCGGGAGCTGATCTATCGCCTTCGCAAGAGAGGACTCAACTTCATCCTCCGTAAGGAAGCGGCTGGGCCGCACAACGCAGACCTCCGGAGCGTTATCGATGGTTACACCATGCTGGGCAGCAAAGCGGCGGATTTCCGAGGGAGCGATTGTTCGGGTAACACCGAATTTGGTAGAGAATCCGAATACTGCACCGGAATTCGCCGTGGAGAGCTCAGGAACACGTGCGGCCAGGTCTTCTGCGCGGATCGTATCGCCCGGCACCGCCAGGCAGGCAAAACCAACGAGTAGAGGAATCATCCAGGCTTACCGTGTCATGTTATTGACTTGCTGATACATCTCATCCGCGGCCCGGACGATCTTGGAGTTCGCTTCATAGGCGCGCTGGCTGACGATCAGGTTGATGAATTCTTCGACAACGGAGACGTTGGAGCCCTCGCTATAGCCCTGCAGCAGGGTGCCCATACCTTCCTGGCCGCCGGGTAAGCCAAGCGTTGGCTCGCCGGAGGCGTCTGTCGCCTGATACAGGTTTCGACCGAGGCTGTTTAAGCCGGCCGGGTTGATGAAATTGGCAATCTGTATCTGCCCCGCGTTTTGCGAAGCAGTCTGGCCGGGAAGCGTGTAGCTGACCGTGCCGTCTGCCGCGATGGTGATGGACTGCGCTTCCGGAGGCAATGTAATCTGTGGTTCCATCGCATCGCCGTCGGCAGTGACAATATTGCCGTCGCGATCGAGGTGAAAGCTTCCCGCCCTTGTATAAGCAACTTCTCCGGTCGGCCGCCGAACTTGAAAGAAGCCTTTGCCCTGGACGACCAGATCCAGCGGATTGTTGGTTTGCGTGTAGTTGCCCTGAGTGAAGATGATTTCGTTTGAAACCGGCCGTGTACCGAGCCCAAGCTGCAGTCCGCTCGGGACCACCGTTTGCGCTCCCGCTGCTGCGCCTGGCTGCACAAAGTTCTGATACAGAAGATCCTGAAACTGCGTGCGCCGCATCTTGAACCCCGCCGTGTTGGAGTTGGCAAGGTTGTGCGCAATATTATCGATATTCATCTGCTGCGCCTGCATTCCGCTTCCGGCGCTAAATAGGGCTCGAATCATCTTTATTACTCCTGACTTAACTGCTGACCCGGGCGACTTCTTCTACCGCCCGTTTATTCATCTCGCCGCCGAGCGCGATCGCACGATTCAACATCTCGAACTGACGCATCACATTTACCAGCCGAACAGCCATCTCCGCCGGTTGCGTATTCGACTGCTCCAGGCGGCCCTGTTGGATCTCGGCATTCTTGGCATCTATCGGCTGAGGGGTCGAGAAACTGAAGTAGTTGCCGGTACGTTTCTCATGCGTCTCACTGACGGCAAACTCCACCACCCGTAACTTCCCCAGCAGTTCGCCTCGCTGGAGGATGGAGCCGTCCGTGCTGACCTCGAGTGGTAGATTATTGTCAGCCCGCATGGGCCGTCTGTCTGCTGTCCGGACCTCTACCTCGTAGCCTTCGCGGGTAACAAGCCTACCGTCCTTGGACAACTGAAAAGATCCATCGCGAGTGTATACGTTGCCATTCGGCCCCTTAACCGAGAAGAACCCGGTCCCATTGATGGCGAAATCTGTGTTGCGGCCGGTGGCGACGGTCGTTCCCTGCGAGAAGTCTGTCCAGCGGCCTTCGACGACGGGAGACAACAAGTCGCCGTCGGAATCGATGCCTTCGGCCATGTACTGCCGGTAGATTTCGCGGTCGGCCTTGAAGCCCGCCGTCGAGGCATTGGCCAGATTGTGAGCCAGCAAATCCAGCGACTCCATTCGGCCCCGTAAGCCACTGGCGGCGGCGATGGTGAGATTATCCACGCGTGCGATAGATGCACGGCGGAAGCCATTTGCATTTCCCCCTCAAGGTTGTTGAAAACGCAGCGATGAGATCGATACGGGAGTGTTGCGAGGCGACAAAATTTTGGCGGTTTTCCCGATAAACGCCAATATTTTGACGTTGGAGCCCACCACGGCTGGCCTGTTTTCAATCGTTTGGGTTATGGCACAAGGCATGCACTCTCTGCCTGCGTGACAGCCGCCATTCCTGCCGCTATTGAAGCCGCCCCACCGCAGCAGCCAGCCAAGCCGGCCGGCTCGAAACCCGAGAGTTCCGAAGCAGAGAATTTCTCGGGAATGCTGAGCGAATGCCGTGAAGACCTGGCTGCCACCGAAGAAGAAGAGGTCGCGGAGGAAGACGAAGAAGGAACGATGACAGGTGCTTCGCCGGTGCCGGTGCAGGCCCATACGGCGGCGGTCCTTTTACTGCGCCTTTTCGGGGGCGGCGGTGGTCGCCAGGGTGGCGAAGAGCAAGCGGCGGGCGGCTTTGGCGGCCGCGCCGTTCAACACGCCGCGCAGGACAAGGCTATCGATGCACAGCTAGAATCGGCGCTCCTGCCGGAACAACCGTTGGCCTTCGGCCTTGAAGTAAAAGAATCGAACGCTTCTCCGGCTGAAGGCGAGGCTTCGAAAACTACCGAGGGAGGCGCGCAAGCGCTCCAGAATAAGATAGACGCCCAGGCACTTTCCGCCGAATCCGGAACTGTCGCCGCGTCCTCCGCGCCGTCGCCGTCCATTAAACCGGCAGGCGGTTCCAGCCCGCAAGCGCCCCAGATCGCGAATATCCACGAACCCGCGCCATCGGCCGCCATCGATCGTGTCATTGCCGTACAGGAAGCGCCGCGTCGGGCAGAAGCTCCGCGCCTCGAGATCCGGATTGAGGCAGCGCCGCCTGAATTTGGCGCAAAATCGAGCGCCGCCGTAGATGTCGTTGTAGAACAACGCCGCGGCGATCTGCACTTTTCCGTGCATTCCGCCGATTCTCAATTGAACGCCAGTCTTCGAGAGGCACTGCCTCAGTTGAGGAGTTCGCTCGAGCAGCAAGGATTCCGAACGGAAGCATGGCACCCCGTCGAGGCGGCCGCCGCGTCGAGGGAGATCGGTGTTGCAAGCTCGCAGGCCGACTCGCGGCAGTCTTTTGAAGACGAGGCCGGCAATCGCGGACGGCAGGATGCCCACGAGCAGCATTCCGGCCAAAGAAACCAGGGCCGGAATGATACGGACGAATGGTTCCGAGAGCTCGAAAGCAGTTTATTTTCGCCTGACGCATCGGAAAGGAAATCAGCATGACGAACGCAACTTCCGCCACTAACAGCTGGCTCGACACAAGCAACTTCACGGATACGACGAAGACCACAACCGCGGCAAAACCTCAAATCGGTGAGGATCCCGCAGCCACAAAGCAAATGTTTCTCGAACTGCTGGTTGCGCAGATCAAGAACCAGAATCCATTGAACCCGCAGGATGGCGCAGAATTTCTGGCGCAGCTGTCGCAGTTTACCGGCGTCGAGCAGATGCTCGGCATGCGTCAGGAACTGCAGTCGATCCACAGCATCCTGAAGGGTGACGGCGCCGAAGCCGCGGCGCCCACAGGCAACGAGACTCAAAACTAGTCCCAAACAATCACGGAGATCCTAATGTTTACTGCTTTTTCTACTGCTCTATCTGCGCTGAACGCTCATTCGAGCGCTGTCAATGTTGTTGGCAACAATCTGGCCAATCTCAACACAACCGGTTATAAGGCGAGCAGCGTGGCGTTCTTCGACGTCGTCACCGAATCGATGGGCTCAGGTCTAGGCGAAGGACAGACGGGCTTCGGCGTAAACCGTCCGACGACGATCCGCCAGTTTACCCAGGGTGCTATCCAGACATCCGGCGGGGCAATGGACGCCGCCATCAACGGCGATGGCTTCCTGATTATTCGCGACGCGGGCGGGCGCCAACTGTATACACGCGGCGGAAATCTGGTGGTGGACAAATCCGGCACGCTCGTCACTCCAAAAGGCCAGAAGCTTCAGGGTTGGATGGCCGATTCGACGGGTACTGTCGATTCCGGAACGGCAATCGGAGACATGGTCATCCCGGTAGGGACGATGCAGGCTCCGCGGGCCACCAGCAATTTCAACTTCGATATGAATCTGAACGCATCCGCCGCGGCTGGTTCCGAGTTCTCTACCCCCATCGAAGTATTTGACTCGTTAGGCGCCGCCCATGTGGTGACGGCAACATTCACGAAGGGTACCGCGGCGAACGAGTGGGCCTACTCCCTGTCGATTCCCGACACGGATGTCGCAACTGCCGTCACTCCGCTTGAGGGAACGCTGACCTTCGATACGAACGGCGTGCTCACAAGCCCTTCCGCAACCGATAGCAATCCGGAGTTTACAATTCCCGGACTGAACAGCGGTGCGGCGGATCTGACCGTTAGCTGGTCTCTCTATGACGGAAACACTCCCAGGATCACTCAGGCCGCCCAGCCTTCCGCCGTTTCCGCCAACACACAGGATGGCGCAGGCGCGGCACAGCTGATGCGGGTTGGGCTGGCAGATGGCGGAGCGATTATGGCGCAGTTTTCCGATGGCCGCGAGATTATGGTCGGCCAGCTGGCCATGGCGGCGATTCGCAATCCGGAATCCTTGAACGCCGTCGGTGACAATGCATTTGCTGTCAGCGCCACCACGGCCCCACCTGCCATCGGCGTACCCGGTACAGGTGGGCGGGGTACTGTGATCGGCGGAGCCCTGGAATCTTCGACAGTCGATCTCGCGCGCGAGTTTACCAATCTGATCATCTTTCAGCGGGGTTACCAGGCGAATACCAAGGTGGTAACGACGGTCGACGAGATCAGCCAGGAAACTTTGAATATCAAACGTTAGACAGAACCCTAAGGTTTTTTTCGGAAAGCGACGATGACACCTCTAGAAACGATTGCGCACTACAGCGAAGTGCCAGTGGAGATACAAGTTGCCCTCGATCGGCGAGTAATGTCGATTCGGCAGATTCTGCAACTGGCAGTTGGCAGCGTGGTGAAGATGGAACGTTCGGCCGGGGAGAGTATCGACATCCTGGTCGGTGGTTCGCTGACGGCGTTCGGCGAAATCGTCATCATCGAGGACACGATGGGCGTGCGGATCACGGACTTTAACAAAGAGGACTAGCCCGGCGAATGCCGGGCATCAATCATGGACCTGGCATTCCAGCTCGTCTCAGTAGTCGTCGTTCTTGGCGGAATGACGGCACTAATGTGGTTCCTCGGCAAACGCCGGGGAATCACTCCTACTCGTACTACCGGGGGGATGGTAGTAGAAGCCCGGCTGCAACTGACTCCGCAGCATAGTCTTCATATCGTCCAATTCGAAAATCACCGCTTTGTTGTTGCGGCGCATCCCTCTGGATGCTCAGTCCTATTGACTCCGAAAGGAGAAGCAAAATGACCGCGCCGCTTCTCGGAGTAGGCGCAGCCGGTTCGCAGGCCACTGTGCCGATGCAGATTCTCATTCTGCTAACCCTGCTGACGCTGCTACCGGCGGCGATCATGGCGATCACGCCGTTTCTCCGCATCACGATAGTTCTCCATTTCCTCCGCCAGGCACTCGGAACACAGTCTGCTCCGTCGAATCAGGTGTTGTTGGGGTTGGCGCTGTTTCTGACGATTCTCATCATGAATCCGATTGGCGGAGAAGTTTATGAGAAAGCCTGGAAGCCCTACGAACAAGGAAAGATGACCGGCGAAAAGGCTTACGACACCGCCAGCGTTCCGGTCCGCAATTTTCTGCTTCGTTTCGCAAGGGAAAAAGACATCCAGTTAATGCTCGACGCTACAAAGACCCCGGCACCGGCCAAGCCGGCCGATCTCGACCTGAAGGTTTTGATTCCCGCCTATGTTCTGTCCGAGCTAAAAACCGGATTCCAAATTGGCGCCGTGCTCTTTCTGCCGTTCCTGATTATCGACCTGGTGGCAGCGTCGGTGACCCTTTCGGTGGGCATGGTACAACTGCCGCCCGTGATGCTTTCGGCACCCTTCAAAATCCTCTTGTTCGTGCTGGTAGACGGTTGGAATCTTGTTGTCGGATCGCTGCTGAGGAGCTTCTACGCATGACGACCCAGAGCGCAGTCGATCTGATCCGCCAGGCTTTTATGACCGCCTTCTGGCTGTGTCTTCCGTTGCTGGCTATCGGATTCGTCGCAGGCATCGTGATCAGTTTGATTCAGATCGTCACGTCCATCCAGGACCCCGGGTTTGGCTCGGTTCCACGACTGGCGGCGTTTCTGGCGGGCTTCCTCATCCTGCTGCCGTGGATGTTCACCAAGCTGATGGGATACGTCACAGTTCTTTTTGCGGACTTCAGCCGCTATGCCGGTTGACGCGCTAGGCCAAGCGATCGGGCTGCCGATGTCCGTAATCTTCGGCTTTTTATTAGTATTGGCGCGGCTCGGTGGTGTATTTGCGCTAGTCCCGATTCCAATGCTGGGCGGAGCTCCGGCGCAGGTACGTCTGATTCTGACGTTGGTCCTGACGATCGCACTCTACCCGTTTTGGCCGGTCGGCGTGACCCCAGATCCGGGAATGGGGCAGATAGCAATGTGGATTCTCCGTGAAGCCACCGTCGGATTGATTATCGGCCTGGTCGTCAGATTACTGACCGAAGTCATTACCCTCGCCGCGCAAATGATGTCAATGCAGGCAGGTTATAGCTACGCCACAACTATCGACCCGAACTCCCAGGCAGATTCGGGTGTCCTGGCGGTTATCGGCGAGATTTTTGCCTCCCTTTTATTCTTCGCACTCGGTCTTCACCGGCGAATGATCGAAGCGATCGCGGGTAGCCTGATGATGCTGCCGCCGGGTGGCGATTGGCAGCTTACGGCCCTTAGCTCGCCCGAACCATTACTCGCGCTGGGCGGCAGTCTGTTCCGCACTTCGTTTACTCTGGCGCTTCCTGTAATTGCCCTGCTGCTGATTCTCGATCTCACTCTCGCTGTCTTCGCCCGGATTAATCAGCAGCTTCAGCTCCTATCGGTCGCCTTTCCGGCGAAGATGCTGCTGGCACTGGTTTTGATCGCCGGAATTGCCCCTGCCGTCGCGATGGTGTATGAAAGCCGTGCGACGCATGTCTTCTCAACGCTTGCGACGCTGTTGAGTCCCGCACTCTGACATGGCGAGCGATCGCACAGAGAAACATACTCCCAGGCGCCTGCAGAAGGCTCGTGACGATGGCCGCTTTCCCGTCAGCCGGGAAGCGCTGGCGGCGATTACGTTCACTCTTTCGATCTGGCTGATCCTATCGTTCCTTCCCAGCTGGCTGAATTCGCTCGAAGCCGTAACCGTTTTTCTCGTCCGGCGAGCATTTCATGAAGAGTTGAGTCTGCGAGGCGCTATGCGTCTCTGGCAGCTACTCATGGTCAATACGATTCCGATGCTGCTCATCGGCGGAGCGGCCGTAGTCGCCCTGGGCATCGCCGTACAGATGGGGATGACGGGTTTCGGAGTTGCGAACAAAAAGATCGCTCCGGATTTCAAGCGCCTGAATCCTCTATCCAAGCTGAAACAGATGCCAATGCAGAACCTGCAAAGTGCCGCGCAAAGTGTGGTTCTGCTGGCGGTATTCGGCGCGATCATTGCGGTGAAGCTGCCGGGGTGGTACGAGACAGCCCTTAGCCTCCCGCGGCAATCGCTCGGATCGGCGCTGGCGACTGCAGGCGGGGAAGTCACCTCGCTTCTGAAGCAATCCGTCTTGGTGCTGCTGCTGTTCGGCAGCGTGGATTTTGTACGAACCCGATTCCGCTATTTCAAAGAACTCAAGATGACGAAGCAGGAAATCCGGGAGGAAGTGAAGGAGAGCGACGGCAATCCGCAGATCAAGCAGAAAATCCGCCGTCTCCAGCGGGATGCTGCCCGGCGCCGGATGATGGAGCAGGTTCCCAAGGCCACTGCCATCATCGTGAACCCAACGCACTACTCCGTAGCAATTTTCTACGACATGGAGGCTATGGGCGCTCCCCGTGTCGTAGCCAAGGGTAAAAACTACATCGCGCGTCGCATCCGCGAAATTGCTAAGGAACACGAGATTCCAATTATCGAGAATCCTCCGCTCGCGCGCTCTCTATATAAGCATGTCGAGGTTGGGCACGAGATCCCTGCAAACTTCTATCGGGCTGTGGCGGAAGTTCTCGCCTACATTTACCGCCTGACGAACGGCAGGCTTGCCTCCAGATAAACGATGACCCCAGTAACCGCGCCAATCACATCCACCGCCCGCACCTCTACACAGGGGGAAGTAGGCCGACAATATACCGCCAAGGTAGCTGGGAAATCATCCACTGCCAGCAACGGAATACTTCAAAAGATCGGGATGGCGGCGCGCCCCGAACTCGCTGTTCCCTTGGCTGTGATGGGGATTGTGCTGGCGATGATCGTGCCGCTTCCGCCGATCATGGTAGACCTGCTGATTTCGAGCAATATCACCATTTCCGTAGTGGTCCTACTGGTTGCGATGTACATCACGCGATCGGCGGATTTCAGTGTGTTTCCCACGACATTGCTGCTGCTGACCCTGTTCCGGCTGGCTCTGAACATCTCCTCTTCGCGCCTGATTCTGATGAACGGGAGCTCAGGCACTGCTGCCGCCGGCCATGTCATTGAGGCATTCGGGAACTTTGTTGTAGGCGGAAATTTCATCATCGGTCTGGTGATTTTCCTTGTATTGATCGCCATACAGTATGTCGTCATCAATCATGGCGCTGTGCGTATCTCCGAGGTCACTGCTCGTTTCACTCTCGACGCGCTGCCCGGTAAACAAATGTCGATCGATTCTGATTTGAACGCCGGTTTGATTGATGAAACAGAAGCTCGTGCCCGCCGCCGGAATCTGGCAGCCGAGGCAGAGTTCTACGGCTCGATGGATGGCGCTTCTCGATTTACCCAACGGGACGCGGTAGCCAGCATTCTGATTACAGCGATCAACATTATTGCCGGCATCCTGATCGGAATTTTGCAGCACGGCATGGATGTCATGCGGGCAGTGAAAACATACACCGTTCTCACCATTGGCGACGGACTGGTGACGGTGATTCCGGCGCTGATGATCTCTATTGCCGGCGGCCTGATTGTGACTCGTGCCGGTTCCGATGCCCCACTATCCGGCGAGTTTCAACGGCAGGTTTTTGGAGCGAAACAGCCGCTATTTCTTGCGTCCGGTGTTCTGGTGGCACTGGCGCTGTTGCCCGGGCTCCCAAAGATCCCGTTCTTTGGCATGGCCGGTGTGCTGTACCTATACGCCAAGAAGAAGTTGAAGGACCCGCCCGCGGCCGGCGATGCCACGGCTGACAATCCGGCCGGCACGCCGCAGGCCAGCGCTCCGCAGCCCGCAAAGGATGCCGTCGAGACATTGCTCAAGGTGGAGCCGCTTTCGATCGAAGTGGGCATGGGGCTCGTGAAGCTGGTGGAAGGCGGATCGAACTCGCAGTTATTGAAGCGAATCGCAGGGTTGCGGCGCCAGCTTGCGAGCGAACTCGGATTTATTCTTCCGCCCGTTCGCCTGGCGGACAATCTCGGCTTAAAAGCCCGCGAGTATGCCGTCGTCATGAAGGGCGCAGAGATCGCGCGGTTCGAGCTTCCTATGGGGCACGATCTTGCGCTGTTCCCGAATGGCACGTCTACGCCGCCCCCGCTGGCTGGAATTGCTGCGAAGGAGCCCGCCTTCGGTTTGGAGGCATTGTGGATTCCCTCGGAATCCGCGGACGGCGCACGTGCCGCCGGCTACACCGTGGTGGATGCCGCCAGCGTACTGATTACGCACTTTGCGGAACTGATACGCCGCCATGCTCACGAGATGTTCAGCCGTCAGGATGCAAAGAAGCTGCTGGACCGTGTGGCTGAAGAGAATCCGCGCGTCGTCGAAGACCTTGTACCCAAGCTGCTGCCGCTTGCAACAGTTCAGAAGATTCTGCAAAATCTCCTGCGCGAGCGTGTCTCGATCCGTGACGCGGTCACCATTCTTGAATCACTGGGCGAAGCTGCGTCGATCTCGCGGAACCCTTTACTGCTGACAGAGTACGTCCGCCAGTCCTTGCGGCGCACGATTGTGAAGCCGTTCGTGCAGGGAACCGATATCCGCGCCTGGTTCCTGGATGGGCGCCTGGAACAGGCCATCGAGAGCGCTATCGAACATGGTGAAAATCACTCGCACCTGAACTTATCGCCGCAAAGGGTTCAAGAAATAACAGCAGCTCTACAGAAAATTTCCGTACCCGCCGATGGTTCCACTGTGGTGATTACCGGATCGCAATCCCGTCCGTTTCTACGCATGATGAGCGAGTCAGCTGCGCCGTCGATCAGCATCCTCTCGCATGCGGAGATTCCACCGGGAATCCGGCTGGTATCCCTCGGAACGATCGGTTGAGGAACAAGGCGTGCGAATCAAAACTTACTATTCCGGAACTGTGGAAGCGGCACTTGCGCTAGCCGGCCGCGAACTGGGCGACGATGCTCTTTTGCTGTCAGCACGTCCTGCCCCGACGGGATTGGGGCATCTTGGCGCCTACGAAGTTGTCGCGGGATGTGCGGCGCCCGAAACGGAGAGTTGCGCGCCAGCAGAGCCGTCCGACCTCGTTGATTTTCTACGATCGATGGATTGCTGCCCGGCGACGATCGAGCGCGTACTGGGCGATGCGGAAGGCGACGATCTCGACGACAACCAGTTGAAAGCTATTCTCGGCAAACCGCTGCGCTTACCCTCGGCTCTCAACGTTACTGCTCCCGTAACTATGTTGGTTGGCCCCACAGGCGGCGGCAAAACAACGACCTTATGCAAACTGGCCATTCGAGAACAGGCCCATGCGCCGGTGCTGATCGTCGATGCCGACAGTCGCAAGGCCGGTGCGAACGTTTCGCTCCGGCGTATCGCCGGGATCGCCGGTATCGACTACGAATTTGCCGCGAGGCCGGACGATGTTTCAGGCATTCTCAAATCCTGCGGTAACCGCCGCGTCTTTATCGATACTCCCGGCTTTTCACCGTCTTGTGCCCCCGAGGCGGTAGAGTGGGCGTCGGTTCTGGCAAAATCGCACGCCGGCCTCGAAACGCACTTGGTCCTATCGGCCGTCACGCGAACCGCCGATCTACTGCTCACAGGCAGGCGTTATTCGATGTTCGTTCCGCAACGATTGATCTTTACAAGGCTGGATGAATGCTCCTGTTTCGGCGGCATCGTCAGCGTAGCGGCGGCAACGGGATTACCGCTCTCCTGGTTTACAACCGGTCAGCAGATTCCGGACGACATCGAACCTGCCGGATTGCAAAGGATTTTTGAACCCATGAATACTCCGGGCGCGGCTCTACTGGCCGCGGCCGCGGGAGCGTCACGATGAGCAAACTTTACGCCGCGGCCCCGGCCGCAGACCCCGCCGAGCGCGAGCGGCTGATTCTCGAACATTTGCCGCAGGTGCGGCTGATTGCCCGGCGCATCCACGAGCGTCTTCCCGAAAGCGTCAATTTAGACGATCTGATCTCTACGGGCATTGTCGGCCTGATTTCGGCCATCGACCGTTTCGACCCCACCCACAACGTCAAGTTGAAGACGTACGCGGAGTACAAAATCCGCGGCGCCATCCTGGATAGTCTTCGAGGTCTCGACTGGGCCCCGCGGCAGCAGCGAAAACGCGCCAAGCAAATTGAGGCGGCGATTCAGGCTGTGGAACAGAGGCTGAAGCGCATGCCGACCGAGGAAGAGATTGCCGCCGAACTCAACATCGATATGGTCGAATACCACGATTGGCTCGTCGACGTCCGTGCAGTGAATCTGGGTAGCCTCGAAAATGGAGCTACCGAGGATGAAGGTCGCGACCTGCTTCGATTCGTATCGGATAAAGAAGAGAACTGGCCATCGCATATTGTCGAACGCGCCGAGCTGGAACAGTTGCTGGTGAGCGCGATCGAACGTATGCCGGATGTCGAAAAAACGGTCTTGAACCTCTACTACCGCGAAGAATTGACGCTGCGCGAGATCGCGCGAGTGGTTGGGCTGCATGAATCGCGAATTTCGCAGCTGAAGTCTCAGGCGATCCTGCGGCTGCGCTCGTACCTGCAGAAACGATGGCCCATGGAAAAGGGTGCTCGGCTGGTGGCACGGCAAGGACGGTAGATGGATTCCCGTAGACTGCAAAAACGCGCCGAGGCAGCGACGTGGCTGCTGGATCGCTGGCGGGAGTGCTTTGCCCTCGCCATCGAATCCATGACGGGCGAGGCTCCCGAGCTTCAAGCTGTCGAGGGGACCGCGTCAGAACCGGAGGAGCCTCTCGTCTGGTCCCACCAGCTTTCACTCGGATCGGAGTACGTTCTCACCGCTTCATTTGCCAAATCGTCCTGGCAGGCGATCAGCCTGACGGCGCTCGGCAATCTTGGAATCGCAAATCCGGAGCCCGAGTCATTGAAGGGCACCTTTCTGGAGATCCTCAACCAGACATTTTCGGCTGTGGCATCCAGGATCGGCGAGAGAATCCGAAGTGAAGTTTCCTGCGGACCTGGTAGAGCCGAAAATGCCCAAGGGGTTGTTTTGTCGGAAGTTACCGGCGATCTTCGCGGAACGGCGGTAGTTCACGGGTTTGGAGCCACCGATGCGGTGATATCGGCGCTATCGGCGGAAACGCAATTCGATCGCGGAGCAGATCGCGAGGCACAAGAGCCCTCAAGGACGCTCGATTTGCTGCTCGATGTGGAACTGCCGGTTAGCGTGTCCTTCGGACGGACGCAGATGCCGTTGAAGGAAGTTCTGAAGCTGACGTCCGGTTCAATCGTTGAGCTGAATCGCACTGTATCGGAGCCGGTCGAGGTAATCGTCAATAACTGTGTGATTGCTCGCGGCGCGGTCGTAATGGTGGATGGTAACTACGGAATCCGGATCCAGGAGATTGTCAGCCGTCAGGAGCGTTTGCGGACTCTCAACTAATATGCAATATCTTTACTTCACTCTCGCGATTTACGCTTCGGTTGCCTTGATCCTGGGCCTGGGGCTTTGGTTCTTTCTCTACATGCGGCGAAGGATCAACGCGCTCGAGCAGGCTCTGAAGGATCTGGAACAGTCGAAGCGGGAGTCTTCCGTCACGGCAGGTACTCTCGAAGCCCGGCGAAACGAATTTGATGGCAAGCCGGCGGAAGCGATCGCTTCCGCTCTGGGCGTCTCCGCGGCGGAAGTAAAGCTGGCTCAGAAGCTAGTCAAAACGCCGGCGAAATTCCTCGAAGTCCGCGCGTAGGCGTCCCAGTTCCTCTTCGAGCCTTGTCAGGCGATCGTCCCGCTCCGGCGCCGCGGTGCTCCCCGCAGACGGCATCGCCACCATTTCGCCTTCCGCACAAAGCCGGTGAATCCAGCGCGCCTCCTTCCAGCCGGGCTGGCGAATCTCGGCGACAAAACCCTCAGGCAGCCGGCGCAGGGCCGAAACGGCAGATCCGGGATCGTCGAAAGAATGCAGCCGCGCAGTGTGATCTTTCAACTCCCCCGGCGTTTGGGCTCCGCGAAGTAGCAATATGCCCAAGAGCGCCAGTTCTCCGCGGCCGAGATTCAATCGTTGTCCGAGGCGATGAGACACTTTCACGGCCCGCGAATCGCGGTGCTGCTCCACCAACCCCTTTTCCGCAAGTTCTTCGACCGCTTCCCGAACGTCTCTTTCGTCGAGCGACATCACCGGCTCCCGGCTTGTTTTCTGATTGCAGGCGAGCGTTAGCGCATTGAACGAAAGCGGATAATACTCCGGCGTGGCGAGATCCTTTTCGATCAGCGAACCGAGAACGCGCGCCTCGATAGCCGTCAGAGCTCCGATCAGCGCTTCCGCGGTCATTTCACAAGTGCCTTGGCCGTGGCCTGATTGTCGGCTTCATCGGAGACGCGAACTGCAATCGTCGTCTCGCCAGGTTGCGGCCGCTCGATCGTGAAGTCGTAGCCGAGCGATTTCGAATCCGAAAGTGCCGTTGCCGGATTGACGACAACCCATTCGACGCCATTGATCGAATACTCAGCTTTGGAAATCCAGCTGTGTTGATCGACAGCACGAAAACGAATTCGAATCTTCGCCGGCGCGCCTGTACCTTCGGCTTGCGCGGTTAATGCTTCGATGACCGGCGCGGTGTTGTCTATCCGAAACGGCGCGCTCACCAGTGCTCCCATTAGGGCATCGGCCGGCGGATTGTCGGGTGAGTCCGTTGCGGTGACGCGAGCGACATACTCGCCGTCCGGAAATGCGGTCGCGTCGAACGTGAGAAACCGTTCCCGTACCTGGTCCTTCATCAGCTTCCAGACTGTCTCGTTCGTGCCGCGGATCTCCACTTTGAACATCATCCTGTCGCCGTTGTCGTCGGACGCAGCCCAGCGGATCCCGCCAAAGCCTTTCGCGTATGTCAAAACGACCGAGCTCGATGGGGCTTCTGAGGTGGGCGGCGTTTGCCTTGAGCGTGTGCCCAGCGCGGGCAGAGCCAATGTCTTGGCGGAGACAACGGAAGTGGTCGGAGCAGGGAAGCGATAGTTAGCCGGCGTCGCTTCTACCTGGGTCACCTCGGGAGCGATGTTTTTGGAAAGCCATGCCACGCTCGCGCCCGATAGCTTTGGTCCACTGCCCGTGGCAGCGGCCGTTAGCGTTGCACGCCATTGAAGAAAGCGCGCCGGCGGAGATGTGACGCGCCCGTCTTTGAGGGGCGCCCATGGGCTCCAGGTGCGCTGCGGCCGCTCCAGATTGCCGCTACGTGTTTCAAACGAGATGGTGCCGCCGTCGAGTTCGGTTTGCGGTAGAAGGCGCCCCCAGCGTGAAAAGCCCGCGGCGTCAAAAACGTCGCTCTCCACGGTGCCGCGCGGCTCCCGTTCCGGCCCGATCGACAGCACCCTGCCCACGTTGGCGGTGACGGCTAGAATCTCTTTCGATCGTCCGAGCATCAATGCGGTCACCTGGCTGCCGGGCGCAGTGAATAGCTGTGTATAGAGTGTCGCCGACTCTATCCGGTAGACCATGCCCTTGTTGCCCGTTCCTACGATCGCCGCGCCCTCCGGATCTACGGTCACCGAGTAGACCACATCCGTCGGATGCGACCAGGCAACTCGCGGCGCCCCATCCGGCGCGATTTCAACCAATTCGCTGCCTCCTGTGATATTCGCGCCGGGAAGTGCCGGCGGCGCGGGGGCGATCGCCTGGGCGGCCGCGCGTACGGCCGTCGGATTCGCGGGCATCCCGGCGGAGGATGGCGGTGCTGAGGTGGGAGGCAACACCGGCGCTCCCGGTGCCGGCAGTGGCGATTTCGTGCCTGCGCTGGATGCGAAAATTCTGCCGTCCGGCGCGGCTGCCACCGCCGTCACCTCACGCTTTGACGTCTGATAGAGAACAAACCCCTCGCCCGAAGCGCTCACTTGCACGATCAGGCCGGAGGGCTCCGTGCCGACCAGCACTCGGCCTTTGACATCAATGGCCAGGCTGCGAGCGTGGGCGTCGTCCAGCCGGTACAATTCCGCCCCTTTGCCGTCTGGTCCAACACGGTGGACCGCGCCTGGGTCGCCTGTGGCGATATACAGCTCGCCGGTGGGAGCGAAGGCAAGCGACCAAATATATTTCGACTTCGGATCGTAAAACAGCGACGGCTTGCCATCCGGACCAATCCTCCACACCTTACCGTCGGGCTGGCTGGCGGCATAGACGCGATCCTGCTTGTCGATCGCCAGTCCGTGGATCTCGGTGCCTTCGATCTCGGCCCAGGGCGTCCCGTTGCCCTTGGCATCCACGCGATAGATTCGGACCGTACTGCCGCCCGACCCGCCGCCCGCGGCATAAACGTTATTCTTCGAATCCTGCGCGATCGTCCACAGAAATGGGGTCCCGGCGTCAAATAGCTCCTTGATCCGCGGAGCCAGCGCCATTCGCCCATCACTGCGTAAAGCGACGCCTTTCAGTGTCGCGTTCTCGAAATCACCATGGCCGTTCTGCGACCACACCTTCGTCTCGGCGGCGGAAATCAGACCGGCCGCAATACTGAGGAACAGCGCCAGCCGGCGCGTGAAAATTGTCATTCGAAAGCTTTCGTAGCGGTTGGGCTTACTTCACATGAAAACGTGCCGAGGCTGAGCCGGTAACCACTTGGCCAAACTCGACGGCGGCCTGTTCAGACGCGCTGTCTCGTGCGCTGATCATCGGTCTGCTCGCGCTTCTGGCGGCTTGCATCACATTCATCACGGATGCGGGAAGATTCGGCATCGCCTTGTCCTCGTAATACACCGTCGGGTGCGACTGCACCAGGGACACATAGAGCTTGCTGTTCGAACGTTCCTGCTCAATTAGCGACAGCGTTTGCGAAACATCGAGGAAGCGGTTCATCTGCGCCGCGGTGGACTGCATCCGGTTCAGTGTATCTGCGTCGGAAACCATGATCCGGTGATCGCCCTTGCCGATCCCGGCCGGGATCTTCACCGTCATCGTACGCTCGACGCGCTCACCGCGGTAAGGCCGCAAGTAGGCTCGTACGGAAACTTCCTCTCCCGGCTGTACTTCGGCTTTCGAGAGCCAGACATTTTCGACAGTGGCGACGCGCCGCTCCGGCAACAACTCCACCTCAACATTGACTGTCTTCAGCTTCGGAATTGCAATCGAATTTCCATAGAGACGGGTGAACTTGTCGCCCCACCAGCCGGCCAGCATCATCGGAGCGGGGATGGGAACATCCGTCGGCGCGGCCATCGTCCCGAGATTCAGCTTCCGATTCCCATCGAGCTCTATCGAGCCGGACAGCCGGTAAGTAGATTCGTCGGCGAACTCGTTCAGACCCTGTATCGAGTTGAACAGGGTCAGCATCATCAGGAATGGCGTCCAACGCTGCTGAACGAAAACATTGAAGCGGAAATCCTTGGCCGCTGCCCCCGGGCCGCGTGCCTGCTGCGATTTCACACGCACTGTAACCGGAATCGATGGCGCCTCCTCTCCCAGGATGCCCATAATGCCGGAATGCCGGTCCTGCTTGAGGGCGCCGACGATCTCGGTCGCGTTCCCGAACTTGTTCGGTTGCAGCTGGCTGGCCAGCACCATCAAAATCTCCGCGCGGCTCATCGGCATGTTGACCGGGCCGAGATTGAAAAACGGATGGCCAAATGCGAGTACCCGGTGGCCGTCATTATAGGTAACGGTGCCAAGACCTGTGACGCTCAAGTCACCGGAAACCAACACGCCGCTCACTGCCTGTCCGGGCTGCAGAGATCCTTTCCAATCCGCCGCCGGCTTGGTGTCATAGCGCGTACCACCGCCGCCGCCGAGCACGGCATTGACGCCCATCTGTTCAAACTGGCCGGAAAACGCCCGCAGCGTTTCCGGAGAGAACCCGGAGAGCGTCAGGGGCGCGCCGATCGGAACCATCAACGGCGCGGCGCCAACATTCTTCGGCGCGAGATCCATGGGCAGCGGAAGTCCTTTTGCGACGGATGTTGCGGGCTTCGACTGGTCGAAGTCGTTGATCTCCAGCATCAGGTCGATCGGGGTGATCCCGCAGATCGCGTCCGGGGACAGAACGCTGAGCCGAAGCGACACGGCTCCGATCAACTTGCCATCGATATAGACGGGCGACCCGCTCATCCCGCCGGCAACATTGGTCCGCTGTGCGCGTCCGCCCATCTTTCCCAGAATGATGTCCTGTTTGGGCCCCCACGCATTCTGCCAGACGCCGATGATCTCGATTGGCACTGCCTCAGGTTGCGAGCCCTCAAAGACAGTCCAGGCAGTTGCCTTCATACCGCGCTTTAATTCAGACGAGGGCAGAGTTTGGACTTTTCCCGCGCGCGGCGGGGTTTCCGCCTGCGCCCACAGGAACGGCGTCAAAGCGCCAAGGACCAGAAGACAGCGAACGTACATCGATTCCTTAATTATGAGCCCAATTCCGCGACCAGTCTGGCTCTCGTTAGAACCGCGGCACACGCGAGCGCCGGCGCATCGCGGCAATCGCGCCCGCTAGCGCCAGACCCACCATGCCGATCGTTCCCGGCTCCGGCACAGCCTCCACTCTGTAAATCAACGTTCTTCCGGCTTCTTCGAGAAGGTCGACGTAGGCAGCCGCAGGCGGATAAGGCAGCGGATTGTCGTTCGTGATGAAGTACCCGCTGAAATTGTGTGACGCTCCCGGCGCCGTCGAGATGACCGGCGCCCCAGTGCTCGACCAGCCACCGCTCGTGTCCATTGAGTTAAACAACGTCAGATAATACGTCCCCGCCGGCAACGTCAGCCCGGTGAAGATCGGGGTCAGCGGAATTCCGAAGCCGGGCAGGTTCTGCGTAGTGCTCGCAAATTCATCAGCAACAGTGGTGCCTGGGCCGATGTCTGTTGTCAGATAGGCCGTGTATTGGCTTGTCGTCAGTCCGTTAATCTCCGCGCTGATACGTACGTTTGCGTAGTCCTGTACGGTACTAAATCCAACGGTGAGCGCCTGGTTTGTACCAAAGGAGCCTGTAAAGCTCACCGGGCCTTCGACGGAAACAACGGGAAGTGCCATCGCGGCAAGCGGAGCAAGTACTACGAGTAACAAACGTTTCATCAATCGTTTTTCTCCTCGCCGATCGATTTCAGTATCTACGCCATCAGGCTATCGTGCAAGGGTACTGGAACTGAAGCCTGCGCAAATGCGGTTGAAACTTGACGAATGCGCTGATATCTTGTTCACACACTTCGAAACGGGTCGAAGAAAATTGTTGGCTAGGGGTTAGCTCCATGAAGAGACTTATCGGCTTGGTGTGTGCTGTTTTCCTGTTGGTTTCTCCCGGATTCGCCCAGACGTTGGGTGAGATCACAGGCATCGTCAACGACAGTTCCGGCGCTGTATTAAGCGGCGCTACCGTAACGGTTACGAGCGCGGCGTCGGGCCAGACTCGCGAAACGGTATCGAATGCGGCAGGTATCTTTTCATTCCCTGGCTTAACGCCGGGAGTTTACGAAGTAAAAGTATCGGCGCAAGGCTTCAAGACTTCTGTCCGTCCTAGCATCGAATTACAAGTGCAGCAGAACTTACGGCTGGACTTCGCGTTATCCGTTGGCGATGTTTCCGAATCCATTGAGGTTTCGGCGACCGCCGCCACGTTGATGACCGAGAACGCGACCGTCGGTACCGTTATCGAGAACAAGCGGATTGTCGATCTGCCCTTGAATGGCCGCAACGCGCTTGGTCTGGTCGCGCTGGCTCCCAATGTCAGCTACGATTTCCCGTCAGCGGGCCAGGCGGGCGCGCGCCAGGGCGGTATTCGGGCAGGCCGTTCCATCGCAGTTGCCGGACAACGTTCCCAATACAACCATTTCACGCTGGACGGGATTGAGAATACCGATCCCAACTTCAACACATACATCGTCGAGCCATCGGTGGACGCGCTTCAGGAGTTCAAGGTTCAAAGCGGAGTTTATCCTGCCGAGTTCGGACGCGGTGCGACTCAAATTAATATCTCGACTAAGAACGGAAGTAACGATTTTCACGGCACGGCATTTTACTTCCTTCGTAACGATAAGCTCGATGCGAAAAACTACGCCTTTACCCAGGCGCGGCCGCCGAAGGATCCATTCAAGTGGAATCAGTTCGGATTCACGCTGGGCGGTCCGGTTATGATCCCCAAAGTCTTCAACGGAAGAAACCGCCTGTTCTTCATGACGAACTATGAGTGGTTTCGCCAGCGGCGCAATGTGCAGGGATTGTTCACCGTGCCGACCGCTGCGGCGCGCGGCGGCGATTTTTCCGGTCTGCCTTTCGGGACTACGGGGATTTACGACCCGGCCACGCGGCCCAACCCTGGTGCTTCCGGCGGCAGTCTCTTCCCGGGTAACCGCATTCCCACGTCCCGTTTCGCTTCCCAGTCTGTTCAGCTATTGGAGTTTTATCCCGCCCCGAATCTTCCTGGCAACGTCAACAACTATCTCTCTCCACTGGGCCGCCCAATCAACCGCGATCAGTTTGTCGGCCGGTTTGATTTCGTCGAATCGTCCAACTCGCAGTGGTTCGGCCGATATAGCTGGGGTGACGAGAATCAGCTGACGGAAGCCATCCAGATGAATGGCGAGCGGATCATCACGAACTTTAACCAGTATATGGTGTCGAACACTCGCGTCCTGACCCCCACCCTGGTCAACGAGGCTCGCTTTGGGCTCAGCCAGTTTTATAACACCACCGGTCCCGAGCTGGCTTTCACGCGCGATGTTGTCGGAGAACTGCAGATCCCTGGCCTGGCATCCGGTCCCGAAGTTCAATGGGGTATTCCAAACGTCAGCATGACAGACGGTTACTCCGGATTCGGAAACAGTTCGGAAGGACCGTACGAGAACAACAACCGGTCGCTTCAGTTCATCGATAATCTGTAAATATTTGTGTACATTTCTGTAGATATGTAAATACGAATTTTTATAATTTTTAAAATTTTGTATCGACT
>CAYTVP010000005.1:0-2895 GCA_964441675.1 uncultured Solibacteraceae bacterium
GACGCCGGTGTCCGACGCGAACGCGGCGCTCGCCGACAGCATCCAGGACGACCTTGAGGATTTCATCGGCAAACCTGTCGATCCGGTTCTCATGGAGCGCGCAATCAGCCGGGTGACAGGTATCGGACGGTTTTCGAAGGTTGACTATGGCACGGTTCAACGCGATGGGCGCACCGGACTGCTTTTGAAGGCACAGGAAAAGAACTATGCGCCACCATCGATCCTGCCTCTGATCTTACTGAATGGCTCCGATTACGATGACGTACAGCTTACCGTCGGAAGCAGAATTACCTGGCTTGATGTCGGCTCGTATCGCACGGAAGTCCGCGCGGACTTTCAGGTCGGGTCGGTGTACGGCGCCCAGGTCGAATATTATCGGCCGCTCCATCCCACCAGCAGGTGGTTTATTGCGCCCCGCGGATTCGCTTTCGATGAAGCCACCGGCATTTATGATGCCGGGGACCGGCTGGCGGAGTACCGTGTGCGTCGCGCCGGCGGTGCGATCGACATCGGCATCACACCCACACGGAATTCCGAACTGCGAGCGGGCTACCGTTTGGAACGGCAGCGTTACAAGCGATCGATCGGAGAGCCTTCGCTGCCCACAATCACGGGCACCACGGGAGCTACTTCCATCCGTTACGTGCTGGACAAGCTGGATGACGGAATTGTGCCACGTGACGGCATCTATTCCAACTCACGCCTGGAATTCTGGGATAAGAATATCGGCTCGCAAGGAGGGTTCCCCGTTGCGGAAACATCGTTCTGGTATTTCCGTCCGGTGAGCAAGCCTGCTTCGATATTCGCTCAGGGCAGTGCCGGAACCACTTTCGGAAATGACGGCGTAGGGCTTCCTGTGTTTGCCATGGGAGGAGTAGGCCGCATGGGAGCATACGGCACAAACGAATTCCGGATGAATCAATATTGGTATGGCCGCCTGGGATATCTGCACGAGTTGGGGCGGCTTCCGCTGTTCGCCGGCCGGCGCATATTTGGACTGGCCGGCGCGGAGATCATGAAGCCATACGGACAGCAAAGCACGCGGCTCGCAGCCGATGCGGTAACCGGCGTAATGATCGAAACACTCTTCGGCCCTGTGCTGTTCGCCGGTGCCGTAGGCGAAAGCGGACATCGAAAAATCTACTTCCAAGTGGGACGGTACTTCTAAACTTGCCATCGAATCGCATGGACGGCATCTGGTTCACGGCCGCTCTGACCATCATCGGTATCGGACTGTCCTTTTCCATGCTCCAGCCATTTCTCAAGCCGCTCGCTGGAGCGGTATTTATCGCAGTCGCCTCATATCCGCTCCACATCTGGATTCGCCGGGAGGTTCCGGGCGAGAACAGGCCGGCGCTGATCACAACGCTGGTGGTCCTGCTGGCCGTCATATTGCCGGCGGTGCTGTTAACGGGAACTGCGCTCCGGCAGGCCCGGGGACTGGCCGGACGAGTAGGGCGTTTTGTTCAAGGCGGCGGCATCGATCGCCTTCTCGACCGCCTGGTGTCGCTCAACCTCGACCGCTTCGGCGTCACCATTCCCACGACCGATGAAATTCGGGGATGGCTGCTATCGCACGCCGAAGCATTGAGCCAGGCCAGCCTGCAGGCAGCCGGAAGTGTGATCGGCAATGTAACAGCAATGTTCGTCACGCTTACCCTGGGCCTCTTTTTTCTCTTCTTCTGCCTCCGCGATGGCCCCGGTCTGTTCCGGCGCTTGGCGTCCATGGCGCCCATCAAGCTGGAATACGTCAATCGTCTTGCCGACACGGTACACAACACAATGAGGGCCAACGTCTATGGCATCATTGCTGTCGGCATCGCTCAGGGTGCCGTCACCAGCGGGATGTTTACGATTCTGGGGCTCCCTGGACCTGCCTTTTGGGGGGTCTGCGCCGGTATTGCCTCAATGCTCCCCCCGTTCGGCTCCGCCCTGATCTGGGCTCCCGGGGCAATCTATTTGATGGCTACGGGCAGTATCACCAAAGGCGTGATTCTGGCCGCGGTTGGCTCTATCGGTATTTCCTCGCTCGACAACATCATCCGGCCGCTGGTGATCCAAGGCAGAGTCCAGATGAACACGCTGACTGTGCTGCTCTCCCTGCTCGGCGGTTTGCAGGCGTTTGGAATTCTGGGCCTCTTCGCCGGGCCAGTGATTTTCACCGTCACGTTGGAGCTGATAAAAATTCTGCGCGAAGAAATAGCCACCAGCCGTAGCTAATCCGTAGCTAATCGATACCCGGCAGCCTTAGATAATCGCGGGCATTGGCATAGCAAATTCGCGAGACCATACCGCCGATGAGGGCGAAATCGTCCGGCAGCTCGCCCGATTCCATTTCTTTCCCCAGCAGATTGCAGAGCGTCCGGCGAAAGTATTCATGCCGCGGAAACGAAAGGAACGAGCGCGAGTCCGTCAACATTCCGACGAAATGGAACAGCAGTCCGCAATTCGAGAGCGCGTTCAGCTGCATTTCCATCCCTTCCTTCTGGTCGAGGAACCACCATCCGCTTCCGAACTGGATCTTCCCCGCAATCGCCCCATCCTGAAAGTTTCCGATCGCGGTGGCGAACGCGTAATTATCCACAGGGTTGTTGTTATAGACGATTGTGCGAGGCAGTGCATTGTCCTGGTCGAGCCGGTCGAGGTAGGCGCACAACGCGTCCACCTGACGGTAGTCGCCCATGGAATCGAATCCGGTATCCGGACCCAGTGCGCGCGACATCCGGGTATTGTTATTGCGCCGCGCGCCAAGATGGAGTTGCTTGGTCCAGCCTTTTTCCGAATCCAGCCGCCCAAAAAACAGCATCAGGAAGGATGCGAAACGATCCTTCTCCGTTGGATTCGCGGCCACACCATTGCGCGCCTTCCGGAAGACCCCGGCCGCTTCCGCTTCGG